>NZ_JBLZRT010000068.1:0-6419 GCF_048564745.1 Microcystis sp. | reverse complement strand
TGGTCTTGGCTGTTTATATTTTAACCAATAAATTGCTGTATTGCAAGCATAGTGAGCTTTTAAAGATAAATTATTGTTTTATTGGTCAGCAATAATTGTCTGTTTTTTATTTAATTTTACATGACAAGTTCGGAAGAGCCTTTTGTTTTAACTCCTCTAATAACCACCGTCCGAACTGTGCCAAAGGGTAAGGCTGGTTAAAATTAACCCATAATACTGGCCAATCAGCAGTTAATTGATCTGTAAACTTTCTCGCCAGGGCAGTTTTACCATAACCTCCGGCGGCGGTAATCTCGATTAACCTTAGATGGTCATTCCCTAACGCTGTTTGGAGTTCTTGCAATTCTTCCCGTCGTCCTTGCCATCTACGCACGGGTGGGAGTTGCGTATCCACTAACCCAGAGGTGGTCAGGGGTTGGACCGCTTTTTTAGAGGGTTCAGACTGTTTTTTTTTAGATTCTTCAATCAGCGATCGCAATTTATCCTCAACGGATACGAAAACTTTTTCATATTCTGATTTCTTTAGATCACAGAGAGGATTGCTGGGAGAATTATTGCTAGGAGACTGAAATTGATGTAAGTAAAATCTTTGTTCTATTCCCTCTTCATTAGTGTATTTAAAAGAAACACTTTTCACAGTAGAATGTCTAAGAAATATAGGAATTATAAGGACTCCTTCTTCTTCACGTCTTTTCAAAATACGGGGTAATTCTTCATTCTTCACATAACGAGAATTAAGCAGATCTTGGCTAACCAAGACCATCGCAATTGTTACTTGTGATAAACTGTCTTTAATTTTTTCATCCCAAATATCCCCCGGTTGTATGTCGAGATCTGACCAGACTATTTTTTCCTCATCATTCAGAGGTTCGAGAAATTTTAACAGTCTGTCTCTCCATCCTTTGTCTTGGTGGGAATAACAAATAAAAATTGATGGCATATCTCTTTCCTCTGACATAACCACTTTTCTGTTATACCACATCTAACCCAGAAAACGGGTTTCTTAGAGAAACCCGTTTTCTAACTTAAGATTGGTCGATTTCAATCCCCGCTACTTCTTTCAAACATTTTGTAAATGGCACTGTTTGAAGCCCATCACGTTCCGCTCTATTTAAAACTGGCTTTATTAGTAATGGCGGGAAGCGGATTTGAACCACTGACCTTCGGGTTATGAGCCCGACGAGCTACCAGACTGCTCTATCCCGCGTTGCTTTATCTAGTATAGAACTAAATCTCGGTAAATGCCAAGGAGTTTGTAATATTCCTTTACATTTACCGTCCGACCAGAGGTTAATACTTACGTTCCACGGGGATGAAATCCTGAATCACCACGGGCATATAGTCGATATCGATGCCGGAGGGGGAATAATAGGCGAGGGTATGCTGAAGGAAATTTTGGTCATCCCGTTGGGGAAAATCTTCGCGGGAATGGGCCCCTCGGCTTTCTTGACGATTGAGGGCAGAGGTGAGGATAATTTCCCCCACCACCATGAGACTTTGTAACTCCCAGGCCTCGATTAGTTCCGTATTCCAGCAATCACCTCTATCATCCAGGTAAATCTGCTCGTATTGGCGCTTTAATTCGCCGATTTGTTTAATTCCCTCGCGCATGGTCGCTTCGGTGCGAAAAACGCCGCAATGTTGGGTCATACAGTCTTGGAATTGCTGACGTAGTTGACCGATGCGAATCGTGCCTTTTTTGGTCAATAAAGCGGTGATTTCCTCTTTGGCATCCTGAAGGTAAATATCGGGATTAAAGACGGGAAAAGCGCGTTTTTCGACGTATTTAGCGATCGATTTGCCGGTTCTTCTCCCATAGACCACACATTCTAACAGGGAATTACTGCCCAAACGATTGGCCCCGTGGACAGAGACACAGGAACATTCCCCGGCGGAGAAAAAGCCTTCGCTGAGGGTATCGGCACTTAAGCGAACGCGACCATCGGTATTAACGGGAATGCCGCCCATACAATAGTGAACTGTAGGACGGACGGGCATCGGTTCCTCTACCGCATCGACACCGACGAGACGGTGGGCCTCCTCCCAACAGAAGGGAATGCGACTCATAATTTTTTCCCGGCCTAAATGGCGTAAATCCAGATAGACAAAGGGACCCCCGGCGCTACCGTCCAGATTTACCCCCCGGCCGGCGCGAATTTCTAGGGTAATGGCCCGGGAAGTGATGTCCCGGGGTGCCAATTCCATGCGCGAGGGGGCGTAGTCTTCCATAAAACGACGACCTTCGCTATTGATTAAATAAGCACCTTCACCCCGGACCGCTTCTGAGATTAAAACACCGACGGGATAGAGTCCCGTGGGGTGAAATTGGACAAATTCCATGTCTTCTAGGGGAATACCCGCTTTTGCCGATAAAGCTAAACCGTCTCCCGTACAGGCGAAATCGTTGGAGGTGGTGTTATAAACGCGACCATAGCCCCCCGTCCCGAACATAATTGCTTTTGCCCGAAGGATTTCTAACTGTCCGGTGGCGATTTGGTACATAACCACGCCTTTGGCCGTACCTTCTTCGAGGATAAGGCGCAAAACGTACCATTCATCGTAGATTTTTACCTGATTACGGTGTAAATTGCTGACTAATTCGTGCAGCATGGCGTGACCGGTTTTATCGGCGGCGTAACAGGCACGGTTATGGCTGTGACCGCCAAAGGCTCTTTGGGCAATGCGTCCATCTTCGAGACGGGAGAATAACACGCCTAGATGTTCCAATTCGATGATAACTTCGGGGGCTTCTTGGGTGAGGATATCCACCGCATCCTGGTCAGCCAGAAAATCGGAACCTTTGACGGTATCGTAGGCGTGGGCCTTGGGATTATCTTTGGGGTCAACGTTTTGCAGGGCGGCGGCGATACCTCCCTGGGCAGCGACGGAGTGGGAACGAATTGGGTGGGTTTTGGCAACGACAGCAACATCGATAGTCGGGTTGAGGCGTTTGATTTCTAAGGCGGCGCGGCATCCTGCTAACCCACCGCCCACTATAACGACATCGTGTTCTTTCATGGCTGATTTTTCTAGGGGCTTCTGTTTCTATGGTGGGGTGAGAATTACTCAGAAGTCAGTTTTGTAACCGAGACTTTATATTTCAGGAGTCAAAAGACAAAAGACAAAAGGCATCTTTGTTCTCCCCACACCCCACACCCCACACCCGTTCGGACCTCGGCGTGAGCTCGGTCGAACGCTGAGCTCACGGCCGAAGCCCACACCCCACACCCCACACCCCACACCCCACACCCCAAAAAAACAACCCGCGGCAGTTAACCGCGAGTTATTTTTGGCTAAAATCGGATAATTACTCAACGGTAATCGTTCCGACCATACCAGCACCGCGATGGGGTTCGCAGTAGTAGGTGTAAGTACCCGGTTCGCTGAAAGTGCTTTCAAAGGACTCACCGGCGGAAAAAGCCAGACCTTTATGGGATAATTTAGCAGCCTGGGCTTCGGGAACCTTGGTACTATCGAAAACTATGTTATGGGGAGAAAGTTTGTTATTGACCCATTTCACCGTATCTCCTGCTTTAATAGTGAGGGCGGGGGGATCAAATTGTAGTGTACCCGCATCACCGCCCATCTTAACCGTGAAGGTTTCGGCGGAAGCAGCGGCAGTGTTGAAGAAGCAGCTAGAGACGACTAGCGCCACGGTAGCGAACAATAAACCTAATTTTTTCATGCTTGTTAATCCTTTACACGAGGGAAGATGACAAGTTTGACAGCCTGTCTTTTGACAAAAAAGTAAAAGTTTGCTTTTAACTGTCCCATGAATTAATTCTACACCAAGTTTGACAGCTTGTCTTTTGACAAGAAAACCGGTTTTTTCTGACCATGGTTGGGGAATTTCTTAAGAAATAGAGGAGAACCAATCGTGAAAAGACTATTAATTTCCCTGTGCTTGCTCTTGGCTGTGGTTACATTCGGTATGGCTCGTCCCGCTTTAGCTGATGGGGCTTCGATTTTCAGTGCTAACTGCGCTTCCTGTCACATGGGCGGTAAAAACGTGGTTAATGCCGCTAAAACCCTGAAAAAAGAAGATTTAGTTAAATACGGCAAAGATTCCGTTGAAGCTATCGTTACCCAAGTTACCAAAGGTATGGGGGCGATGCCCGCTTTCGGTGGTCGTCTCAGCGCTGAAGATATCGAAACTGTAGCTAACTATGTCCTCGCTCAAGCGGAAAAAGGCTGGTAAAAATTAGTTATCGGTGGCGAGTTATCGGTTGTCAGTCTGGTAAGAATTGTAGCGATCGAAATTCTTGGGTCAATTGCTGGCTTAAAATAGCTAATGGTTCATCTCGGGACAAGGTTGTGAAATTGCGATCGTTTTTCTATCTTTTAGGTGCGACGGTAATCATTCTCCTAGTAGTCGCTACAGCCAGTTTTGCTTGGATTCTCGCCGATAGTCCTCTGTCTTTGCTCAAAGGTGGGGTGCTGCGGGAACCGATGGCGGCGATTTTTGTGCCGAAACAGGCCCCGGTTATGGTATCCTTGCTGGTCAATCCCGAACGTTTAGAGTCTTTTGGTCAATTAATCGCTACACCGGCTAATCGACGACGTTCCCACCAAGAAATTAAGGATTTAGAAAAAAGTCTGCTCGGCAAAACGGGTTTAAATTATCAAAAGGAAATCAAACCCTGGTTAGGGGAGGAAATTACCCTCGCTGTTACTTCCCTAGATTTCGATCGCGATACCGATAATGGTATCCAACCGGGTTATCTTTTGGCAATTCAAAGTAAAGATGGTGAACGCGCTAAGGAATTTCTGCAAGCTTCCTACTCAAAACAGGCGGTTTCGGGCAAATTTGACCTCGTTTTTGAACTCTACAAGGGAGTTAACCTGATTTATCAACGTCCCTTGACCCCGGGAGATAATAATCGTTTTCTCGCTAGTGCCGTCGTCGGTGATACGGTGCTTTTTGCCAATAATATCAAGGTTTTGCGCGAGGCCCTTAATAACGTGCAAGTACCGGATTTAAACCTAAAAAATAGCCCTGATTACCGAGAAGCCCTCAAAAATATCACCGAACCGCGTATAGCTATAGTTTACGGCAATTTACCTCCGTTATCGGCTTGGATTGCGAATCAACCCGTCCCGGAGAGTCCCGAAGCAAAACAACGATTAGCCACGGCTTTTACCCTCAAATCCGGGGGAATAGTCGCCCAAACCGCCTTAATTGGAGTCTTAGGACAGGATGACCAAGCACCAATTTTATCTAGTCCCGTGGGAGCATTATCTTTTATCGGCGAAAATAGCCTTTTAGTCGCCGCTAGTCGGGATTTAAATCGTTTTTGGACTCAGGTAGAGGAGGGGTTAGAAGCAGATAGTCCCCTACAGGAATTAATAACACAGGTCTTAAACCGCTTCCAGTCGCCTTTAGGTTTAAATTTGCCTGAAGACGTTTTTAGCTGGGTTAGAGGCGAATATAGCCTCGCTCTCGTGCCTAGTTCAAAGGGGATGGAACCCGATAGTGTTTTTCTAGGGGAACGGGTGATGGGGGTAGAGGTGGACAGTGCGATCGAGCATTTGGATGAGTTGGCCCGCAGTCGCGGCTATAATGTGGTTAATCTGCCTTTACTCGATCGAACGGTGACAGCTTGGACAAAGTTAACCACGGCGGTCCCGGGGGGAAAAGCGCAACTAGAAACGATCGTGACGGGAGTGCATACTAGAGTCGATAATTATGAAATTATCGCTAGTTCTGTGGAAGCGATGGGTTTAGCTTTATCTGCACAGAAAAACCCCATCTTAAGCAGTGGTAAGTTTCGACAGGCAATTACTGCTCTACCCGCAGAAAATGATGGTTATTTTTACGTCGATTGGCGACAATTGCAACCGGTAATCGAGGCAAAATTCCCGATCGTGCGGGTGTTAGAATTGTCGATTAAGCCTTTATTTAATAATCTGCGTTCTCTTACTATTAGCAGCCAAGGTAGCGAAAATTCTGTGCGTCGGGGAACGATTTTCTTTAATCTGGGAGTGAAGTCTTAATCAGTTATCAGTTAAGTAGTCGTGCAAAATTAATTTCCTAGTGAAGATAGGCAAAAGGCAGGAGGCAAGAGGTGGTTAAATATGTGTAATTAATTTTGCTTAGGTACTTATCAGTTATCAGATAGAAGCTTGTAGGTTTGGTTGAGCGATTTAATAATTAGGAGAAAACTGCTCGATTCAATGGTTTGAGCAAAACCCAACATTCTTGACGACATTGGTGTGGTTGGGTTTCCCTCAAGCGTCGCTAATATTTGACAGACAAAAGTTATTATTGCTTGACCCAACCTAGTGCTTTTTAGACAAAAAAAGCCTATTCTGTATATTCCCAAAAAAGCAGCCTATGAATTAAGTAGGGGTTGCTGAATAAATCTAAAAACCTTGTTGGATAATATTTTTAGGCTTTTTTAGCCCAAAAACCTTTTTTA
>NZ_JBLZRT010000067.1:0-1665 GCF_048564745.1 Microcystis sp. | reverse complement strand
TTACTGTCCCCCTCCCCTGTGGGTGCGACTTTTGCGCTATGGTTTCTATGGTGCGGGGGGTATTTTCGGTTTATTAGTTTTAGCGGTTATCTGGGAAAGTCGCAAAGTTAATGTTTATCCACTCCCTTCCGGGGTGAGCGGTCCGGTGGTGGTTTACCCTAGGGATGGTCAAACTCCCCTCAATCCCATTCGACAGGAAACTCACCAAGAATTAGATAATCTGGGGGATTTTTCTCCCTATTTGCCCAAGGCGCTTGTCGCTTCCGAAGATAGTCGTTTTTACTGGCATTTTGGCGTTGATCCTTTCGGGATTGTCCGGGCTGTTATGATTAATTGGCAAGGTCAAGGCATTCGTCAAGGGGCCAGCACCCTAACTCAACAGTTAGCGCGTAGTTTATTCCCAGAAGTCGGTCGCCAAAATACTGCCGATCGCAAACTCCGGGAGGCTGTGGTCGCTTTACAATTAGAAGCGGTGTATAGTAAGGATACAATTCTCAAAACCTATCTCAATCGAGTTTATCTCGGTCTGGGCGGTTACGGTTTTGAAGACGCAGCCCGCTTTTATTTCGATAAATCCGCTAGAGATTTAGATATCTCCGAGGCTGCTACCCTTGTGGCTATGTTACCCGCCCCGAATTTATTTAATCCCATTCAAGATTACGACACTTCCGTACAATTACGCAATCGTGTCATCGATCGCATGGCCCAATTAGGCATGATTTCCCCAGAAGAGGCCGCCAGCGCTCGCAGATCCCGCATCGAAATCAGTCCCCAAGCCAAAAAATCCCTATCTAGTACGATTGCACCATATTTTTATAGTTACGTTTTCGAGGAATTACAGGACCTTTTAGGGGAAGAAGTGGCCAAAGAGGGCAATTTTATCGTTGAAACCAGTTTAGACCGCCGGCTGCAAGCGATCGCAGAAAAAAGCTTAAAAAATAATGTCTTAAACCAAGGCCCCCGCTATCGATACTCCCAAGGGGCTTTAGTTACCCTAAACAGTCAAACTGGGGAAATTCTCGCTTTAGTCGGGGGAGTTGATTATCAAAAAAGCCAATTTAACCGCGCTATCCAAGCTAAACGTCAACCCGGTTCCACTTTTAAGGTATTTGCTTATGCTGCCGCCCTAGAACAGGGAATATCGCCCTATAAAACCTATACCTGCGCTGGACTTTCTTGGCAAGGACAGGCCTATTCTCCCTGTGAACGCAGTAGCGGGGCCATCAATATGTTTCAAGGTTTAGCGCAATCGGAAAATAGTGTCGCCCTTCGCATTGCTCGCGAGGCAGGATTAAGTAATGTGGTCAATATAGCGGAACGTTTGGGGATAAAATCACCTTTAAATGCTGTACCGGGGCTAATTTTAGGGCAAAGCGAGGTAAATGTCTTGGAAATGACCGGCGCTTATGGGGTTTTTGACCATCGTGGGCGCTGGAATCGTCCCCACGCCATTAAACGCATTCTCGACGCTTCCGACTGTGAAAATGTGGAGGATTTGAGTACCTGTCGGGTTATTTATGACTATGGCGAGGATAGCGATAGAAATCAGCAGGTAATCTCCCCTAAAACCGCCGAGACGATGAATAGCCTATTGCGGGGGGTGATAACTAATGGTACAGGAGGCGCTGCCAGTGTTGGCATGGGAGAAGCGGGTAAAACGGGAAC
>NZ_JBLZRT010000066.1:0-5812 GCF_048564745.1 Microcystis sp. | reverse complement strand
TGACTTAGTTCTTAGGCAAGCTTGCGATCGATTGGGATTAAAAGGAATTTCTACCCATTCATTCCGGCGAACGGCTTTAACCAGAATGCACTTAGCGGGGGTTCCACTAAGAACGATTCAAAGAATATCAGGGCATTCATCTTTAGCGGCCCTAGCTTTCTATCTGGAAGTCACCGATGAAAACGTCCGGGACGCTGTGGGATTGATTTAGCGATCGAGTGCCAATTCTCAAAGTGTCCACTATTGGCTAGACATTGGCTATACAATTGGCTATCCTATGAATAGACAGATAGACAACGGATAGACAAATATGGCACGCGATAAATTAATCACGATCCGTATCGAAGGGGACAAGAGGCAAGCTTTTGGAGACTTGGCAAAAAGCCAAAACACTGACACAGCCTCACTTCTATATGATTTTATCTCAGGTTGCCTATCCGGTGAGATAGACATATCGCTAGTCACGGGTAAGGGGAACCGGATAGACAAGATAGACAATCAGATAGGCAGTGACCGGATAGACAAATTAGAGACGGATACTCAAAGACTAGACGAACGAGTAGGCATAATAGCCAAAAAACTAACCGACTGGATAGAAGCTTTTGACGATCGCCTAACCGACTGCGATCGAGAATTATCCGACAAAATCACTAGCCTAGAGCATCGCCTAAATGCCCTCGCTATCCAGTTGGATAGTCAAGAGATAGACAGAATAGACACGGATAGCCAACAGATAGACGATATGAAACCTTTACTAAAGAGAGAAAAGGAATGCTCGATCGCCACTTCCCCCCTTCCCACCGGGGAACCTTCCCTTCCCCCCGATAAATTGGGTAAGGGTGGTAACGGTGACATTTTCCCGGACTCACCACCCTCACCACCGGACGCGATCGAGGACCCAGAAAAAAAGATTGTGGACTTTCCAGATACTTTGATCGCTTCCCCAATCGAAACAGTTGAGTCTGATAGTGAATCAATCTCATCTATTAATGAACCGGACACGGACGCGATCGAAACCGTCCCGGATGACAGTTCCCCAATTGAACCGGGGAAGGGGGAGGGCATGAATCCCAATCAGGCCCATGAGTACCTAATATCTAAGGGGATAGAAGATACCAGCTACTACTATCTGAATAAATGGGCTAAAGCAGGGGTGATTGATACTTCCCCTCAAGGAAAAAACGCGATTAAACACCTAATACTGAGAGGTAAGCTTTACTTCCCCAAAACCGATCAGCCCTAACCCTGACTGACATGACCGATTACAGCCACACCGATTACAAGCCCCGCTATGTCAAGCGATCGCCAAAACCCGGCTATTTCACCCTTAGAGAAATCAGAGCCATGGATGTCCCCGGCTGGCCCGAATCGATCGAAGGCCTCCGAAAAAAAGCCGTCCGGGAACACTGGCCCCGCTCCGGCCGCAGGCCGTCAAAGGGGGGAGCGTATGAGTACCGGGCCGGGTTGCCCGATTAACACAGCTTCACTGGTTGCCAGTAGTCAAAACCCTTGCCATGATTGGGTTTAGGGAAAAGACTAGGTTCTTTTTCGGACCTTTCGATCGCGCCTACCAATGGCGCGGGGTTCAACTAGAGACAGAAAAAAAAATTACATTGTTGTTGGTAGCTTGCAACCGTGAACCACTTCTCAGGGTATTTTAGGGCAAAAATCCGCAATTTTTGCGGTTTTGGTTTTGGGTAGGATTAGGTTTTAGCTAGGCGATCGCCAAAAGCTGATTAAGAAGCTTATCCCGGACTGGAATAGGGATAAATCCCCATAGAGTAGTCCACTGATTGCGATCAAATACCTCTAGGATGTTCCCAAATTCCGATAAGAGTGAGTCCTCACTAACGGCCGCTAAGTAGTCCGCAGCATCATCAAATAAGCCTATCTCGCTCTCAGTAAGGTTTTCAGCTTGGCCACAATTGCTATTAGGGTTACTATAAGTAAATGTGGCCAAAATTTCATCTAAGAACTCCCGGCACCGATTGATCGTAGTCCGTGCCATGCCGGTTACAGTAGAGATCGCACGTTCGGTTATTTTTTCCCCGGTTTCCCATAACTGATTAGCGGCCTCTAGGATTAAACGGTTAGTTCTTTCTTTGGTACTTTCAGCATCCGGGGTTATCTCATGGGCCTTACACTGCTTAATCTGGTTAGGGGGGATAAGGTCACTAAAATCATAATCGGTCAAGAGAACAATCTCGAAGCGACGATCCGGGTGAAGATTAGCCCGCGGCCTCCCTGTCTCTTGTTTCACGATTCTCAAAATTTGATGATGGACATAGCGATCGAAGTCCTCACCATAGGGGTCATTACCCGTGCTAATAGCGTAATCATGCCTTAACGCTTCTAAGTTGGGTGTAGGTAGTCCATCGATGATTAGACGGGTAACACCAGCGATTAAGTTGGTTCCCTGACTATTAACAAAATGTCTTAGGCTTGTCTCATCCCCATCATCCTTACAGTGAGACTGGAATCGGATGACAGCCGTGTTATTGGGGTCGGTTTCCCGATAATGGTCAAGGATGACTTTAGATCGTCGCTTTTGACCTTCCCCCCGATTAATACCCATTCGGCCTAAGTCGATCACTTGCAGAAAATTGATATTTTCTGGAATATCCCCCCCAGTGGTAATCAGATCGATTTTTAGCCCGGTTCGGGCCTCAAGGTTTTCTATTGATTCCGTGGCACTCAAGAAAATGATTTTAGCGGCCTCATTGAGGATTGCTAAGAATCGAGAATCAACAAAAGAAATCGATAAAATACCGTGATTAAGACTTAAATAGCCTTTATTCTGTAAAGCATTAATTAATTCAGGTATCCACTGCTTAAGCGTCTCATTTTCTGCTTTTTCCGCTAGACTGCTATCCTTTTCGCTGAATGCCCGGCGAACTGCGATCGGCATATCAGCTATGCTTTCCCCCATTTCAGAGATTGGATCAAGAAAGCTTAAATCGGGGGTTAATGCTTCTTTCAGACGATTTAAATCTATATCGTTAGGGATTAGCCCTAAAAGCTTCTCTCTTAAGGTTTTGCCGTCAAAACCGTACCGATTAGACTGCTTTTCTGAGAGAAGCTTCTCAATCCCCATTAATAAGGGTCTAAGCAATAAAAACAGATCGGGGTCTTTTTTTGCTAAGGCTGCGATCGAGGCCGTGGTATCTTTCACTAATACCTTAACTATTTTCGTAGTGTTAGCGCTTAGTTCGCTTTCCTCAAAAATTAGGGTCGTATTCCCATAATCGTAGCCATTTTCGGGGTCGGTTGATTTAGGGTTAGGTAATGATGCCGGGTGAGCTATTAATCGCTTAGATTGTAATGCAATCGCACGCTTTTGTAGATAATCATAATCACCCTTACCCGACCGGCATAACTCTAAAAATTGGCAACCCTGACAGATAGTTGATGATTCTATCCCGTGGCTTATATTCTGATTAGCTAAGGCCGCATGGGTAAAGGGTCTAGCACAATTAGCCCGTAAATCTTTCTCTTGATACCTATCGAGTGAATCTTTCCTTTTTCGTGTTCTCAATTCCCCCAATTCGTTACGGTATAAACCAGCGTGACGGCCTTCTAATATTGGCCAATCTTTGAGGGTAGAGGTTGAGACATTTCGAGGGTCATTAGTAATATAAAATAAATCTGTAACTCCCATCATCTCAGGGGTTGCCTTGCCAGCGTCGTAAGATTTACCGCTTCCAGTTGGGGAAGTATCGAGAATATATTTACCCGATGCCCATAGACTTAATCTCTCAGGCCGATCATATATTTTTGCCTCTCGTTTATTTGGTAAGGGTGAGGGTGCGGGTTTTCTATTTTTTTTCCGATCTTTAAAAGCTAATCGTTTTACCTTTTCCCAGAATGATAAATCATTCTTAGCTAACTCAAACAATTGGCTAGGGCTAAGAAATTCGATTGATTCCAGATTCCCTATCTCATCAATATCACCTAATTTCTTATCAAAACCGTGACCCCAATAGGCAACGCTGATCGGTAGAATATCGCTTAATTTTCGATACTGATTAATAACGTTTTCATTGGCTAAACTACCCGCGTCAGGGTAAAGAGTCGCGACCGCGTTAGGGTTGCTTAATCTTTCTTTTATGGACTCGATCGCATTTAGTAATGATTCCTTACTACCCGCAAAATTCCCCCCCGATGCCCCGATAAAGGGTATCCCCAATCTATCGGCCGCTATAGCAGGCTTAATCTCTAACCCTTCGCATAAGCCTATCTGGTCATAGTGGTTTAACTCTTTGGGCCAATAGATAGCGATCGGTAACTCACCATTCTGTAACTTAGGTTCAACCCCCCGCGCACGGGAAGACAGCCATAAGTATTTCCCGTGGTCATTTTCCTTGCTATTGGGGTTATACAAGCGTAAACCGACAAATAACCCGTCCTCGTTGGGAATTGGGACTAAAACCCCCTTAACGGGATTATTTAGCTTGCTACCGTCCCAATTAACCCCCGATAAACCGGGAGAGACTGCCGGGGTTAATTTTTGCCATTGTTCAATTGATCTAAAGTGTCCGATTCTCTCATCGGCCAAATACCGACGGGATTTTAGCAGAATGCGATCGCTATCAGATAGAGTCAATTGATTGAGTATTTTTCTGATTTCTCTATCCCGTTCGGTAGGGGATAGCGAGCGAGCGTGTCTTTCTCGCTCTAATTGCTTTTGGCGCTCTCGCTGTTCTCGATACTCCCGGCGCTTCTCATCATTCCAGTTTTCAGCATCGGGCTTAAATGCCCACATATGAAAGCCGTTGCTGTCTATCCCCCGATGGATGTAATCGGGGGGATTAGCATCCATATCCCGGCAGTGAATCAAATTAGTTAACAGCGATTGCCGGCAGTCGCGTCTAGCACCGTTACAGATTGGGCATGATTTTTTTAGGGGCTGAAAACTCTTACTCATGGCGGCCTCCCTTGTCGTTCTGAGAGGCATTGCCGTGGCGATCGATAATCTCTGAGATGAGAGTCCGTAGGCAGTCCGATATATGATACAATGGTTTATCATTGAGTGGAATCAATGATAAATTTGTACTGGTAGTAAAAAAAGTTGACGAAACTTCGCTAAAGTCTGTTAATTTGTTAGGTATCATTTTTTTGAGTAATCCCCGTGACACTATATACAGTGTCCCGGGTTGTTTTTTTGAATGTTAGGAGAATTACTCAGATCGCGTTAAAAGTGAATCACGCGGTCACATCGGTTTTTTGTCTCTAGCGTAAAACGATTGTACCAGAAAAAAAATCACTGACAACTGATAACCGATAACTGATAACTGACACTTGAAAACCGAAACAATTGCGGTTTTGATTAATCTCTAATAACTGATAACCGATAACTGAAATTACTCGCTAAACTCGTTGTTAAACAAATCTTTTAGCACTTCATTCGCTCGATTTTGAAACCTTTTGGCTTTTTCCTCAGTGCTAAACTTAGCCACGGGTAAGGCTAAAAAGCCTAAAAAACCTTGTTTATACTGCCATTCGATATCGTAAAATCGATCGCCATTTTCATTCTGGTAATAATGGCGCGTATCGCTCAAAATTGCGGCTATTTCGTGTTTTTCCATCTTTTTACTCTCCTAATAAGGGGGAATTTAATCCCCCTTGATTTACTGATTACAAGCTAAATTTTTTCTGGGCCGAGATAAACAGGGTGGTAGCGATCGCTCGTTTATCTTCCCCTTCTACTCCGATGGTTACGTCAACCTGATCGAGACAAAATTTATAAAGTTTAGCCATTTCAGTCACATAGTTGGCAATCTCACGCTTTTGGCTATTAGATAAGCTAGATTGC
>NZ_JBLZRT010000065.1:0-21586 GCF_048564745.1 Microcystis sp. | reverse complement strand
TGATGTTAGCCCTGTTTGATAACTATTGTTAGAATTAGTTAGAGAATATGCTCCTTTTAAGTTAAACGTACCGTTACCATCAGATAAAGCTACCCAGTTATTAGAAATCCCATCACTTTGTAAATTAACAATGTCATCTTTCCCATCTCCATTAAAATCACCAATTAATTGCTGAGAATTATTTCCATCCCCCCAGAATCCTGTAATTAATCCTTGAATAGTATATTCTTTATTATTGCCAAGACGAAAAGTCTCAATTTTTTG
Organism: Microcystis sp.; assembly: GCF_048564745.1. Lineage (NCBI taxonomy): Bacteria > Bacillati > Cyanobacteriota > Cyanophyceae > Chroococcales > Microcystaceae > Microcystis > Microcystis sp. The sequence continues at coordinate 21,322 of NZ_JBLZRT010000065.1, read as the reverse complement.
ATTGGCAAAATTTGAAATAATAATATTATCAGACAATTGCGAAATTTCTGCTGATGGATTACTAGAATCTTTAACAGCAATGATTAAATTATTTCCCCGTTGCTCTACCAATAAATCGGATACATTAATACTTGCATCAAGCTCTATCGTATCAAATCCACCAGTATCACTAATAGTAACCGTTCCCATTCCACGACTATAAATATAAACATCATCTCCCAACCCACCATTAAGAGTTGCTCCTGAAGAAGCAATTAAAATATCATTGCCAATACCTCCAGTATTTCTGACAATTTTACTGGCATTTGCTCCCATATAAGTATCCGAAACTTGAGGCGCATCTAAATTTAAAGCCATTGCTTTAAGCTTAATCACGAACCAATTAACCACCTGTTCCGCTTCTAACGTTGCTACCCCATTTTTAATAATAAACTTAAAACGACTACCATCAGCAAACCTGACTACCTGATCAGGCGTAACCGTTCGGCCATTGACAATAAAATTACTACCCGCCATAGATACCGATACCTGAGACGGCAAAACATTCACATCAAAATCAACAAACTTATTCTCTGGATTCGTTAAAACGGGAAGATTAGCAGGAACTTGTCGCAATGCTAAAATTTGCTGATCCGCAATAGAAATAGCATTATCATCTAACTCTTGAATCGTCTTATCATAGAGATAGGGATTATCCTTATAAATGCCATATTCTCTGGCAATATCCAAATCCTTAGATAACGCTAAAACAGTGGTGGCTGGAGAAGTTTTTAAAACGCGCTTCAAATAAAGATCGCCACCTTCAATTTTAACCGAACGAATCTGACTTAAAATTCCCCAATTAAGCGCACCATCAACATTATTTCCCCATTTAAGACGACCATCAGGCGTATGGGATAAAACATCCCCGTAATGCCCATAAATTCCCCAATAACCATCAAATGCTTTTCCACCAACAATCAACAATATACTGTTAAGGTTGCTAACTACTGCTTCTCCCATTTGTTTGGCAAGTTCAACGTTACCACGATGCTCTTCTCTAATGCTTGGTTGCATGGCAAAAGCATTTTTACTGGAATCAAAATATAAATCAGCAAAAGCACGCGGTGGATCTCCTCCTCCAAAAATTTTTCCAACAATCTTACCTAAACCTTTAGTAATAATAAAAGAAAGAGGAGCTATTGCAAATGCTATAACAGGTGAACTCTTGACTAAAGAACCATACCAAGAGCCAACTAAGTTACAGACTGCTGCTCCTATTGCTGCCCCAACGACGGGAATAGGAATCAACGTTTGACCTAAAGTTGCACCATAGGCAGTGGCTAAACTAGCCGCAATTTGTGATTCAGTGCTATCAGTATTAAATAAAATATTAGATAATTTACTACCATAATAAGAACCCACAATCGAACCAGCAGTTGCCGCTAAACTATTAACTAAATCTAATTGCTCCCAATCAATCCCTTTAAGGTTTCCCAAATTATCATACTTACCAGGCGCACCAAAAAACTTGACTGCCGTTTCTGCATCTAAATGAGTTGCTGCCAGAGTCGTAATATAATTGGAAGTCGTCGTCGTAATTAATCCACTAAAAGCGATCTGAGAGAATCGGTCTTCAATTTTAAAAGTCTTGATTAATGAATTAGCTAACCTGCCACTTTGCAAACCAATACCCGTTGAAATAACACTACCCGGCAATCTTTTATAAATTGCGCCTAATGATAATGATTGCTGACTGCGGTTACGAAAAGCAGGATCATCTGATAAGTCAAATTCATAAACAATAGCATCACCAGCCCAACTCCCTACCGTCTTACCTAACGACTGGGCGACAAGCTGACTAGCAAATTTATCATTAGCAAAATAAGACCCAATTTGACTACCAATTGAAGCCCCAATAAACCCACCCGTTGTTACAGGTTGATACAGAGCAAGAGAATCATTATGAACCCGATAATATCCCGCAATATATGTATGTAATTCTTCAACAGTGAAGTTATAAACTGTATGCTTCCCTTCAACAGATTTAATACCCGGATGAGGGATCAATTTACCCGTTACACCTACCAAAAAGTCATCAGGGTCAATTTCACTTAAAGCCTTAAAATTGCCATCAGCTTGTAGAAAATGATGCCCTAAAGTAACTTTAATATTACCTAATTGAACTACTTCTTGATCTGGTGTGATAAAGGTTTGAGTAACTTTGCGTGGTTCCAGTTTTCCCAAGCCATTAAACGCCATTACTTCATCGCCAATTTTTACTTGTTCAATGGGTTTGTATGTACCATCTGACATTAAGATTGGTGTTTCTGCGGTGAAGCAGTAATTTATCAAATCTTCTAAAATTTCTGGATTAAAAACTAGCTTTTTACCTTCAGGATATTCACTTAATAAGTTATATCCCCATCCTGGCGCTATTAAGCTATCATCAGAAACTTTTTTTAAATCATTAAAACCCATGGCCACTCCCATTGTAGTAGCCCACGCATTAGAATTTTGCTCTTCAGACGAGTACCACAACCAAGGTTGATATCTAATATTTTTTGTGTTTAGGAAATCATTTACCTTTAAGGCAGCCTGGAAACGCGCTCTTACATCTGATTCACTACTCTTATATTGATAAATCGATTGATGAGGGGTATTGGCATATTCTATTCTTGAATAGCCTCTTAATGTATCACCCCATAATCCAACAGCAACTTCATCCCATTGTCGTGTATTTGTGTTAAATACAGATGAAAACCCATTAATTTCTCCTTGTGGGTTACGATTGCCGTCTAACATTACCCAGTAGTTATGAGCGTAAAAACCTCCAAGGATAGGTAGTTGACGTAATTCAATAGTCCAGTCGCTTGGTATTTTGTCTGACATTCTTATGTTTTCTAATCTTGATGGTTCTTCGGTTTGTGTTATGCAATGTACGGGGGTTATAAGGGACGGAACCCTTATACAGAAAAACGTTTGGCGATTTTTGTCAATTGTTTTTGATCTAGAGCGAACTAATCAATTAAATCTCTTGCCAGATAAGGATTTAGTCGATTTATGCCACCCTATCGAACCATAACAAGTAACGAAGAGCCAGTAATGTAGAGTGGACATTGCCCACAATTTGCTTTGCTATTAATTATTCAGCCGAGTCAGCCAGTTCTTATACAACCGCCCAACTAGCCGGTGTGGGTTAGGGTTGAGGACTGTCAAACCATCAAAGCACAAGTCACCCATTCACGCCTTCAAAATATTGTTATTGTGAGAGGGCGATCGCTCTTGCAACTTCAGGTTTAGCCAGTCCTTGGTGATCTATAGTTCACCAAGCTTCTGCTTGTTGCCTATATTATATACGGAAAGCTTATCTCTGAATTACTTCCTCACCATGAAAATTTTAGCGGGTGATGGCGAAGGGGATAATTTCCGCTAAAACTCCCCCCCCAAAGCAATCTTACTCCTTGTCATGGCGAAGATGTGATCGCTAACGTCAAAGCTGGGCAGTTAAAGTATTTAACCAATTGATTAAATCTTCAACCGTAGAGAAATCGAATAAAGCTTCTCCTAATACTTCGACATCATCAATACTTAACTCCATAATTTTAGTTTCCAATGAAGGATTAATCTCCCCTAACTTGCGTTTAATTTGACGAAGAATCAATGTCTTTTCCCGTTCAATACCTTGTTCGATACCTTGTTCGATACCTTGTTCAATACCTTGACGCATCCAACTGGTAGTAATTTGCATAACTCCCTCCTGTACGGGTTGACTAAATGTGCTAATCTCTTGTTGAAATTGTATCTCTTCGACCGGATTTAGATTGAGATAAGTATCAATAAATCCAGAAATTAATTGCATTTTTGCTGGGTTTAAGCTTAAAGTGATTAACAAGCGCAGACATTCCGCCTTCACCTTGGCTCGCTCTTTCTCGGCAATGTTCATCTTAGCCATCAAAGCTGAAGCAACTGGATTCGGTTGATTGAGAAAATCTCGCCAATTTAATCGATTTAACTGTACTACTTGATAGTTAAATTCTAATACCTTAAAATCGGGAAAATCGACCACATATTGACTAATCGCTTCTCTTTTTGGCTTTGAATAAGAAAAAATTACAATCGGATAAATCGGTAGGACAAATTTCTCATGAAAACGAGCAAAATAAGTAAACATTCGCCGGTTAAACCATTTTCGAGAACTTTCCTGCGCCTCTACATGAATCAGAAAAAAAGATTCTTTTCCTCGAAACTTAACCTGTGCGACTAAATCGCTTTCATACCTTTCTCCTTCCGTGACATCGGTAAATACTTCTTTGTCTAAAAAAGTAATCGAGTCCCTATCTAAATAATCTATCAATTGAGGGAAAAACAACTCGATAAATTCGACAAAAAAGGTGGATATTAACTCCTTAAATAGGCGATCGTGGTCAATATTATTAGTCATGTAATATCATCTTAACTAATCTGAGTGATGAATGACTACTCTTATGTATTGTATTCTGAAAAGTCGGTTTCGGCAACGGATTGTTATGACCTCACCCCCTTAACCTACAGCGATTGCCAAATTCGCCCAAAATCCATCAGATTGAGCTAAATCGAACAAACTATCGCAAACAGCAGGAAAGAACGGCAACAGGGTAGAAGTCATGACATTAACTGCAAAGGTTTACTGCTAACAGTTTTAGCCCAACAATCCCCAATTTTTCAAGGTTGCTATCACAAAAGTTAACATTTATTACAAGAAAACGGGTTTCTCGAAGAAACCCGTTTTCTAAATATTTTCTCGAAGAAACCCGTTTTCTAAATAAAGGCAATCACTCTCCCCAATTCATAATTCCAGGCTCCCTTCTCCCCTATCATACTTTGTGCTTTTTGTCAAAAAAACTTTTTTTTTGCAATAAAACTACACAAAAAAAAGATCATCGTTGTGGGCGAAATTGACTGATTTACCCGTTTTAATTAGGATCACCTTCTAGGTGTGGCAAGGGTTTCAACCATTGCTGCCCAAAAAAGCACAAAATAACCCATTATGAAATTCTATCAAATCGCTGTAACCATTATAACGTCGTTGTTAAATAAAAATCTTTCTCAATTAATTCTTAAGAATTTATAAATATTGCGGAATGTTAATTTAAATATTCTCAAGTTTTTACAGTCAATAAATAATTTTTGCTTATCTTTGTCAGAAAATAGAACTTCTGCAAAAATCCAACATCTACCATGGGGTTAGGAGTCTCCGAGTCAGGATTCAGGAGTCAGGATTCAGGAGATTATTTTATTTATTCTCCCCACACCCCACACCCCACACCCGTTCGGACCTCGGCGTGAGCTCGGTCGAACGCTGAGCTCACGGCCGAAGCCCACACCCCACACCCCACACCCCATACCCCACTTATTCAACAAACATGAAAGAATCGTGGCGAGAACGTCTGAATATCTCTCGAATAGCGATTAATGCCCCGAGGTTAACCATTGCCTTCTGGTTAGCGGTGGCCGTGGCGGGAATTTTGGCTTTTAGTTCTCTAAAATACGCTCTTTTCCCCGATATCAGCTTTCCAGTCGTAATAATTAACGCTCAAGCGGATTTAGCTACTGCTATCACCACGGAACAGCAATTAACTAAACCCCTAGAAAATCCCCTTTTCTCTCTCCCCGGTCGTCGTGATATTTCTTCGACTACTGCCCCCGGACAGTCAGTAATCAGCATTTTCTTTAAAATTGGTACAAATTTAGACAAGGCCACTGCAGCAGTTAAACAGACTATCTCGCAAGTCCCTTTACCCCCTCAAGCTACCACAGAAGTTATCCCCGTTGATTTAAATGAGTCGGCAACAGTCACCTATGCGCTGGTGCTTGCCCTGAGCCAAGTCGAAGGGAGTGAGCAGAAAAATCTAGAAGAATTAAGCCAAATCGCCCAAGATAATTTAATTACACCCTTAAAAGCTCTTCCTGGTACGGCTAAAGTTAATTTACTCGGTCAAGGTACAGTTAGAGAAGATAATCCCCATAAAAGCTTAACCCGACCATTACCCACGCTGGTGCGCTTTAACGGTCAAGAAGCGATCGCAGTGCAGGTAATCAAACAAGGTGCGGCTAATAGTCTCGATCTGGCCGCTCAAGCAGAAAAACTGGTTAAAGACATAGCACAAAAACTGCCCGATGTCAAGATAATTTTAGCTGAAACCCAAGCGGAATATATTCGCGCTGCCCTACAAGGCACGATCGATGATTTACTTTTGGCAGTTTTGCTGTCGGTGCTGGTGATCTTGATATTTTTAGGCAGTTTCGCCGCTACGGTCATTTCTGCTCTGGTTATCCCCCTATCTCTTTTGGGGACTTTCATTATCATGGCCATCTATGGGTTTAATCTGGAAACCCTGACACTGCTGGCTCTCGCTTTGGTGATCGGCATTGTCGTGGATGATGCGATCGTGGATGTGGAGAATATTTCCCGTTTAATCGATGCGGGGGAAACCCCGAAAAATGCGGCACTTAAGGGGACAAGGGAGATCGGATTAGCTGTCACCGCCTCCACTTTAACCATTGTTGCCGTGTTTATACCCGTGGCTTTTATGGGGGGTGCGGTGGGACAGTTTTTCCAACCCTTCGGTTTAACTGTCTCGGCTGCGGTGATTTTTTCCCTGTTGGTCGCCCGAACTTTATCGCCAGTTTTGGCAGTATATTGGCTGAAACCGCAGTCACGGGCAAAAATGACGAAACAAAAGCGACCGATTGAAAACGCCTATCGACGGCTCTTAAACTGGTCATTGCGTCATCGTTTGCTGGTCATTGCTATTGCCCTAATTACCTTTTTGGCGGGTATTGCCCTGATTCCTTTTATTTCTAGGGGATTTATTCCCCGACTCGATCGCGGCGAGTTTAATCTAGTTTATACGTCTCCTTTGCCGAAAATAACGCAAATTAGTCCTAATAAATCGACGGCTAAGAGTTCTAGCGATAGTTTCGCTTGGATTTCTCAGTTAGCGAGTTCTCCCGAAAGTTTTCTCCTGCGTCGCACTATCCGCGATGGCAGCAAATTAGAAGCGCCGATTTTGCGGGATGGGGAAGTGGAATCGACTTTTATGATCGCCGGTTTACGCGGTGAGCCGAATCGTGGCAAAATTCACGTTAAACTGAAGAGCGATCGTAAATCTCACACCAGTGCGGTGCAGCAACGGATTCGGCAAATTTTACCGACAATTAGAGGGGTGAATGTCAGTGTCGAGGACATTCCTTTTGTGCAGACGGAAGCGGAAAAGCCGATCCAAATTGCGATTAAAAGCGATAATTTGCAGCTATTGCGCGATAGTGCCGAGAAATTGCGGGTTGAGGCCGCTAAAATCGCCGGTTTAAAGGATATTTCCCTATCATCTAGATTAAATGAGCGGGGGGATTTTTTAGCGATCGAGCGTTTAAATGGTCAACAGGCGATTTTTCTGAGTGCTAATCTCAGTCCCGATTTAGGTTTAGAAGATGCGGCGATTAAAATTGAAGGGATTCCTTTACCGGAAGGGATAACTTTACAGCGTTGGGGTACTTCTTCTCAAAGTAGCGATGTTTTGGGCAGTTTTGGTCGCACTTTAATCCTAGCGACAATTTTAATGTTAGGAGTTTTATGGTTATTATTCAGAAGACTGCTAGAAACTATCGTCATCGCTTTATGTTTACCTTTAGCGATTGTGGGGGCAATGTTGGGGTTATTGGTAACGGGTAGTGAGTTTAGTATGATTTCTCTGATCGGGTTTATCTTCCTCTTGGGACTACTCGATAAAAATGCTGTGTTATTGCTGGATTATACTAACCAATTGCGTCAACAGGGTTGGAGTCGGGAGGAAGCGGTTTTAGAAACGGGAATGATTAGGTTAAGACCGATTTTAATGACCACTTGTTCGACAATTTTAGGCATGATTCCGATCGCTTTGGGATTGGGTACTGGTGCTGAATTGCGGCAACCCATGGCGATGGTAATTGTGGGAGGTTTAGTCACTTCTTCCCTGTTGAGTTTAATTGTTGTGCCTGTGTTATATCTAAGTTTAGAGGATGTTTGGAACCGGATTAAAGCCGGTCAAAAGTAGCTAGTTTTACCGTCCCTTTAGTTAGGGTTGGGTGCATCCCACATTTGCAGAAATACCGAGAATCAGCAATTATCAGTGACTCTTAAATTAGTATAAAAATATGAACAATCGCGTGTAAGCATCCCACCGAAAAGCTAATGCGCGGGGGGTTTGGGGGGTAGAACCCCCCAAAAGCTTGGATTGAGTAATAAAACCGAAAGTAACCCCCAATTTTAGGAGAAAGTTTCCCCTGAAAAATCCTAAATTAGTAGATTTACAAAAATGAGATGCACCCTTATGGTTACCCTGTCACCCTGTCCCCACTAAAAACTTTTTGCCACAAACCCTAGTTATTGTTTTGGCTTCTGATTACTATACAGTTGTTTGAACTCTTTTTGTTGTTGATTATGATCGACAATTGGCTCAGGATAACCACAACGATGTCTTTCTAAACGGGGGATTTTCCCAGTTACTAAATATTCCGTATCTACGGAGGCTAATTCCGGCAACCATTGACGAATATATTCCCCTTCCGGATCGAATTTTTGTGTCTGACTAGCGGGATTAAAAATTCTTAAAGGTTTCGGATCCATGCCACTAGAGGCACTCCACTGCCAACCACCATTATTAGCGGCTAAATCGCCATCAAAAAGTTTCTGCATGAAGTATTTTTCGCCTTTTTGCCAGTTAATAATTAAATCTTTGGTTAAAAAACTCGCCACGATCATGCGACAACGATTGTGCATCCATCCCGTTTCATTTAATTGTCGCATGGCCGCGTCAACGATCGGATAGCCGGTTTTTCCCTGGCACCAAGCTTGAAAATGTTCTTCGTTATCCTGCCAAGGAAAATGACGAAATTCTTTTCTATAAGCACCGACCGCCAATTCTGGGAAAAAATAGAGACAATGCTGGTAAAATTCCCGCCAAGCTAACTCTTGCTGCCAAGTGATAATACTATTTTTTGCTTCCTCTGCCCGGCAATTTTCTAATAATTCTAGGGTTGCCGTCCAAATTGTGCGAATGCCAATCGCCCCAAATTTTAAAGCGGCACTCAAGCGCGAGGTCCCATCGAAAGCGGGGAAGTTACGATCTTCTTGATAATTGTTAATAACCCCTTGACAAAATTCTTCTAATCTGCTAGTAGCGGCTTTTTCTCCGGGGGTGAGGGGTAAGGGATTTTGCCAAGTAAAACCTAAATTTTCTAGGGTTGGTAAGTTAATAGTTTCTGTGAGTTTCTCCCCCTCATTTTCGTCTAATCCTTGCAGGTTTTCTAGGGTTTTGGGGCTGGCTTTGGCTAATTGGCTCCAATTTTTCCAAAAAGGAGTATATACGGTGTAGGGACTTTTTGAGAGGGTGAGGACTTGCCCTGGAGCGTGGAGAAGTTGATCCCAGAATGTTTCTACCTCAATTCCTTTTGTTTGTAAAGCGGCGATTACCTGTTGATCCCGTTGACGCGCGTAGGGTTCGATATCGAGGTTAAAAAAAACTGCTTTTGCCGATAAATTGCCGGCTAAATTGACGAGTGTTTGACTGGGGTTGCCGCGAATAATCAGTAATTGACTACCTTTTTGGCGATAATTTTTTTCTAATTCCTCTAGACAACCGAGGAGATAGGCAACTCTAGCAGGGGCGATATCATCCCTCTCTAAAATAGCAGGATCGAGGCAGAAAACCCCGATAATTTTCGGACTGCGCTCCCTAGCTTTACTCAGTCCAATATTATCCGAGAGACGTAAATCGCGACGATGCCAGAAAAGGATTAGATTTGACATAAAGTAAGGTGATGAGTGGTCACTGAGCTTGTCGAAGTGAAGATTATCAGGGGCGAGATTATTTTACATTGAGCTTGTCGAAATGTGGGGTACAGTTAAGAACAAATTCAAGTCAAAAATACTCTTTCTGTAATTATAGGACAGTGGATCAAGAATAATTGTCTAATTTTACAATCTAGCTGTAATTGGCAGTTAATTTCTTGACAAAATCTCGATGTTCTGCTGTTTCTAACCCCCGCTGCAAAATCAATAAAACTTTTCCTAAGTCGCCCATTAATAAAGCGTTTTTATCTAGCCATAAACCGGGGAAGATTTGGGAGCGCATTATGCCCTCACTATCGGGTTCTAGTTTAATATATTCTCCTGCCTGTAGCCGAAACCAATCAATTTCTTGTTCATAAAACCGCCAGACTAGATATTCTTGGACTTGATTGCGACGGTAAACATTTAATTTTTGATGAACATCGTAGGAAGCACTAGAAGCGGCAATTTCGACAATTAATTCCGGCGCTCCTTCTACATAATCATCTTGACTAATTGTTGATTGTCCTCCCTTGTCAATTCTTAATAGGGCATCCGGTTGGGGTTCGTTATCAATATCTAATCTCACGGTACAATTATCCCCTAATTGCAGATAGGGGGTAAAAGCTTTATAAAAACCCAACCATAACATAATATGCGCGTGGGGTTCACCATGTTGGGTAATTCTCAAGGGAGATGCCATATAAACAATTCCTTCAATTAATTCCGCTTTTTTGAGATGGGGCATCCCTTGATAACGTCGTTCAAATTCCCATCGAGTTAATTTATCGCCGTTTTCTAGGGGAGGAATTGTTAAAGAAGCAGCTATTACTGGGGTAGTTGTCATAAGTTTTCTCTTTTCACCCGTCTTCTAGTTAATCTTTGCCCGCTATCGGATCGGAATTTTTTCCTGATCTTCCATTATTATAACACCCATCGGTAGGGTGTGTTAAAGTAGCTCAACACACCCACAAAAATCAATTAGAAGTCAGCAAATAATCGATAAGTTTAATTAATCTTTTCTCTTTAACTCCTGACACTGGGCGATTTAGGACATCTTCCAAAGAATCAAAGGGCTTTTCTGAACGTTTTTTCAGAAAATCGTTAACAGATGTAGCGGGAATTCCTGCTTTTTTAAGTTGATTAGCATCACAGCTATTCAAAAGCTCTAAAATCGACTTAGAAGGAGGAGAAGGAGGAGGAGGAGCAGCAGAAATAATAATTTTTTCTTCCAGTCTTTTGATTTCTTTTTGGTACTCCTCTCGGATTGCTTGTAACTGAGTTTCTAATCGTTTTTCAAGATTACTCACCCTCAATTCTAGAGGATTATCTGTTTTTTCAGGCGTGGTAATTAACCCAGGAGAAGGAGATAATAACTGTATTTGCTGTAAAGCGATATTCTCCGCTTCTTTATCAACTACAAAAGCGTTAATCATCTCGATGTCAGGAACTTTCTGATTGGCGATAACAGAAGCATAATATTCTAAATCTCCACTAATAATATTATAACGTTCATCAACTTTTTTATTATCAGCTTTTTTGAGAATAACAGGGCGAATAAGTCCACCCATTTCAATAATAAGATTGGCTAAATTCTCCAATTCAGTTTCGGAGAAGGTTTCTCTGGGAAGGGAAGGATTAATATCAGTAATATCGACTCGTAAAAATTTCCACATTTATTTAACTCCTATTTTAGCTAAAACTTCCAGTGCTAAGGCTTCAAATTCTGCTGCTGATACTCCCGCATCGCCTTGATGTTCCGCATAATCAATTATAGATTGGGGGGCAGGAATTTCTAAATCTCCCACGGTAACGTATTGATTTATACAGCGAGATAAAGGCATTCTTTCCGAGATAGTCGATTCCATTAAAGGTAAATTATATTTGTCTAGAATCACTTGTTTTTGTTTGGGAAAACTAAATTTTAAGTATTGAGCATGGGTGGAAATTTTGGAAGGTAAAACGCCTAAAATTTGTAGGGTTGGTTTACCCAAATCTCCACGACTTTCATTGATTTCCTCTTGAACAAAGTTTTTAACGCTATCTAATCCTTGATTAGAAAATGGTTTAAGATCTGAAGGAATTATTAGATAGTCAGCTGCAATTAAAGCAATGCGTGCATATAAATCAAGTGCGGGAGGTGCATCAATAATTACAATATCGTATTGATCCTTTACTTTCTCTAATTTTCTGGCCAATCTAGCAAATACCGCCGCATTATCTTTAATTTTAGCTTGGTTAGCAATTAAAGATATGTGAGAGGGAATAACATCAATTTCTGGATGATTGAATCCTTGAGACTTTCTGACGATATTTTCAATAAAAATGCGGTTACTGTTATCTAGCAAATGAAAGACATTTTTATCTTTTAAATCATCGTCATCATCGAATTGAAACTTAATTAAACCAACGGCAAAGGTACTGTTAGCTTGAGCATCAATATCAATCAATAATACTCGCTTGCCTTTTTTATTCAAAGCTGCCGCTAGATTGGTAGCGACGGTGGTTTTACCAACACCACCTTTATGATGATAAATTGCGATGGTTTTCATGAGGTTTCTGTGGTTGATTGTTGGAGAATTGAGCGGTGGAATGCCTAGGGATAAGGTTTCGTAGCCAATCAGAGATTTTAACTGTTCTAAGTGAGAGGCAATTTCTAACCCAGAACATCTAAAAACTGGATAAATTTTATCGGGTTTTCTTTGATAAAGTTGAATCTCATAACCATTGGTTAATAATCCCCACTGCACTTTAAAGTAGTTGAGATAATAACCTAAGCGGTGACGATGATTGATGAGCTTTTCTCTGGGATTTTTAGCCTCGATAATTAGACAGTGAGAGGGTAAAAACTGCTTTTTGTTGATAGGTTTTTGAGCGGAAACAAGGAAATCTAAGCGGACTTTACCGAAGCTAACTTGTTGATACCAATGTTCGGCATTGTAGCCTAGTTTTGGGAGTAAATACTGGACAATTAGTTTACTCTCCACTTCCCTTTCGTTATGACAATGATGAGGATTGAAAGTCACACATTTGAGGAAATAAGTAGTTGGACAAAAGTAAAGTTAACTGTGGGGTAAGGAGTCAGGAGTCAGGAGTCAGGAGATAGGAGTCAGGAGATAGGAGTCAGGAGTAAGTAAGAATTACGGCAATTTACATTTCTTAAGATAGACAACAGAATTTATGTCCGACTACTTACTTAAAAATAACTTATTGTTAGTTTAAATGATGACAGCCCTTCCCGTCAAGGTAAAGCACAGAATCCGGCTCTTCGTTACTTGGTATGGTTCGATAGGGGGGCATAAATCGACTAAATCCTTATCTGGCAAGAGATTTAATTGATTAGTTCGCTCTAGATCAAAAACAATTGACAAAAATCGCCAAATATCTTTCTCTATAAGGGTTTCATCTCTTATAATTCTGTCCGTTGCATAAGACAAACCGAAGAGCCGTAAATCCTTACTTAATCAAGTATTTCAGCTGCAATAAAGAACCCTATCTCTCACCTATTGGTGAGCAGCAGAAGTTATTAAAAGAGGGCGAATGCAATTCGCCCCTACAATAACATTATCGCCCCAATAGTAGGGGCGCATCGCGTGCGCCCAAATGTAATATTGTGTGCGCCCAAATGTAATATCGCATGATCCCAAATGTAATATCGCGTGATCCCAAATGTGATATAGATACTTCTCCAAAATTGAGATGCACCAAGCAGAGAAAACCATCCTACCCACAGCTTAAATTAATGGATCTGCATAATTTTCTCGGCTACTTTCTGGGAAATAAAAGGTAAAATTGAGCGGTTTTGACTGTTATCTTTTCCCTCGGTAAATACCACCAAGAGATAGGGAGTATGATGGGGAATTTCAATATAGGCTGCATCGTGACGTACTTGACTTGTCCAACCAGCTTTTGACCAAATTTGACTATTTTCCGGTAATCCTTGCCCCAGAAATCCTAAGATTTGTGTATCATCTCCTTGACTTGTCCAATCAGCAGGATTAAGACTTCGTTTTAGTAAAGACATCATCATTTGAGAACGTTGGGAAGAAACCGCAATCCCCCCAACAATAGTATGAATTAAACGCGCCACTGCATTGCTAGTCAACATATTGCGATTCTCCATTAATTCCCCTAAAAAAGCGCGTTCACGTCCATAGGGACCGTCAGACCAAGTTTTTTGATTAACGTTAATTGTCGCTAATTCCGGCCAATTTAGGGATTGAAAATAACGATTAACTATGTTGCGTTGTTGCTTCCAAGTTTCAAAGGGACTGGCGGCAATTTCTGGACCGCTAGTGGTTCCCGTAACCAGATCTACAACTAAACTGGCAGCATCATTACTAGAGTCAACAATCATGTCACGAATGGCGCGATTTAATTCGCTGCTTTCGGCAATCATTCCCCCCTCTAACCACTCATGAATTGCTACCAGATAAAACAATTTCACTAAACTAGCGGGATAGGTTCTTTCTTGTCCGCGATAACTAAAGCCGCGGGGGGAATATTTCCAGAATTCTTCGTGAGAAATTGCTCCCCCCGTGTTGACGATAACAGGAGGATCATATACTATCCAAGTTAGGGCGATTTGTTCTTGAGCTAATTGGGGAAATTCTCGCCAAGTTGTTTCTAAAATATCTGTACCGAACTGTTGGAGATGGTCTTCAGTATGAAAAAAGTTCATAGGTGTGCTGCAAAGTCAAGAGTTAGAAGGTGGATAAATTCTTGAGTCGGCAATTCTCATTTTAAGGTAAAATTTACCGATAATTAATTATTTGATCGCTTCTGAGTTTAATGTTTATATCTACCGATGAGGTTCATCTCTATTTTATCAGTCTTGATCCCTCTGGGGATAGACTAGAAAAACTGGCTTCTTTGCTCTCGGAAGATGAAATAATTAGAGCTAATCGTTACCATTTTCCCCAACACAAGCGGCGTTTTTTGGTGGCTAGGGGATGTTTACGCGAGATTTTAGGGTCATATTTGGCGATAAGTCCCGAAAAAATCGAGTTTATCTACAGTGAACGGGGAAAACCGAGTATTAACTACCAATTGCAGTTTAATCTCTCCCATTCCGAGGAGATGGCAATCTGTGGCTTGACTTTAACCGCTCGCATTGGGGTAGATTTAGAGAAAATGCGCCAGATGAAAGATTTAGATAGCTTGACAAAAAGGTTTTTTTGTGCTAGAGAACACGAGCTTGTTGAAAAGTCTGCGGAGAAGGAAAAGCTATTTTTTCAGTTATGGACGGCAAAAGAGGCTTATTTAAAGGCACTGGGAACGGGAATTAGCGGGGGACTCGATCGAGTGGAAGTGGGCCTCAATCCCTTAAAATTAGACAATGTGGCGGGGGAATGGCAATTATGGACAGCGGCAATCGGCGATAATTATCGAGCGACGGTGGTTATCGAAGGTAGCGATCGAGTGATTAAAACCTTTGGCCTTTCTGATCTATGATTAATTGGGGAGTTAATTGCCTTGAGAAATTCAGTAATTATTCCTAGCTATCTCAAAAAAAGCTTGCCCTTAATTATTACTTAACCTTGTTTTCTCTATGCGAATTGCTCTTTTTACAGAAACCTTCTTACCGAAAATCGATGGAATTGTCACCCGTCTTAAACATACCGTGGAACACCTACAAAGATTAGGTCATCAAGTATTAGTTTTCTCTCCCGATGGCGGTTTAAAGGAGTACAAAGGTGCTAAGATTCATGGAGTTACAGGGATTCCCTTACCCCTATATCCAGAATTAAAAATGGCTTTCCCCCGGCCTTCCGTCGGTCAAGCTTTAGAGAGGTTCAAACCCGATATTATTCATGTGGTTAACCCGGCTGTTTTAGGGGTGGGAGGCATTTATTTTGCCAAAACTATGAACATTCCCCTCGTCGCTTCCTATCATACCCATCTCCCCCAATACCTACAACACTATGGATTAGGTTCCCTAGAAGGATTACTCTGGGAATTATTAAAATTGGCCCACAATCAAGCAAGTTTAAATCTCTGCACTTCCACTGCTATGGTACAAGAATTATCTAGTCGTGGCATTGAAAAGGTCGAGCTTTGGCAAAGGGGAGTCGATACGGAATTATTTCAACCTCATTTAAAATCCCCGGCTATGAGACTGAAATTATCCCAAAATAACCCCGATAGTCCTCTCTTATTATACGTTGGTCGAGTGTCGGCCGAAAAAGAAATTGATCGCATTAAACCAGTCTTAGAAGCGATTCCCGAAGCAAGATTTGCCATTGTGGGAGATGGTCCCCATCGGGAAGCTTTAACAAGTCATTTTGCCGACACAAATACCCATTTTGTCGGTTATTTACAGGGGTTAGAATTAGCCTCCGCTTTTGCTTCCGCAGATGCTTTTCTTTTTCCCTCACGCACAGAAACCCTCGGTTTGGTACTCTTAGAATCCATGGCTGCCGGTTGTCCGGTGGTGGCGGCAAATTCGGGGGGAATTCCCGATATTGTCACCGATGGAGTTAATGGTCATCTCTTCGATCCTAGGGATGAAAAGGGTTTAATTAGTGCCACCCAAAGATTACTAACCGCCAAGGCAGAAAGAGAGGAATTACGACGAAATGCGCGTCTAGAAGCGGAAAAATGGGCATGGCAAGCGGCCACCAAACAGTTATTAAATTACTATCACCAAGTTTTGAAGAATAATTCTGTGGCTTTTGCCGCTTAATTGTTGTCAAAATGCTCGAATTTAACCGCAAAAACCTTGACCTATTGTAACTTTTATGGCCAGCGCACCCAGTACCACCTTAGATAAGTCCACCCAAGGGGTGAAAAAGACTTATCCCAACTATAAAGTTATTGTTCTCAACGATGACTTTAACACCTTCGATCATGTGGCCAATTGTTTAATTAAATATATCCCGGATATGACCACCGATCGAGCTTGGGAATTAACTAATCAAGTTCACTACCAAGGACAGGCAATTGTCTGGACAGGTCCCCAAGAACAAGCGGAACTTTATCACCAACAATTGCGACGGGAAGGATTAACCATGGCTCCCCTAGAGGCCGCATAATTATGAATAATGGTCGCTTAGTTTGGAATCATTCTACTCATATTCCGGGGTTGATTGCGGTATTAGAAAAGTTAATTACTTATCAGGGAATCACCACTGTCACCCCCGGGGTACTTTCTCGCTCAAAAGGTCATTGTCCGCGGTTACAATTGCGGATATCAGTGCCAATTCGTGGTGGTTTTAAGCTGATTGCGAGGACAGGAAAAAGTGTTCAGGAGGTCTTTGTTATTACCGATTTAAACCAAGAGGATTTAGAAATGGCTATCCAAGCTTGTTTAGGAAAATAACTGTCGTGGGTGCGTTGTTGAAAAGCTGCTGGTTACTAATCATTGTTTTTCTGTTTTTCTGTTTACATTCTCTCCCTAGTTTGGCAGTAGTGGATAGGGTTCCTTTAACAGTAACTTTATTGCAGGAACGTTTAAGCGCACCCGTCCTTAAAGAAGGGATGACTACTATCGATTTAGCCAATTTAGTTATCGATATCCGCGATGAAAATAAGGAACTGCAAGAACAATTTTATCAACAGATTCAAGGTCAAATTAATCGCGCTAAACAACCCCTAGGTTTAGATTTTAGTAATTCCTTAATTCAAGGCAATTTTATCGCTTCCCGTCTGGGTTTACCGACTCCTTTAACAAAAGTGGCCCTTGCTACCTTGTTATCACCCACAGAAGAACAGTTATTACAACAGGACGAAAATTTTTTATTCGATAGCGATGAACCGGTTTTTAATGTCACAGTATTTCGTGGACCAGTGAAATTGCAGGGAACGGTATTTATGGGAGAAGTGGACTTTTCTAAGACTTTTTTTCTGCAAATTGTCGAAGCAATGGCAGCAAAATTTAGTCGTGAAAGTAATTGGGTAGAATCGCGTTTTGCTAGGGTGGCAAAATTTACCAAAGCCAATTTTATGGGAGATGTAAATTTTAGTCAAAGTCAATTTTTAAATAAAGCCATCTTTCGCACGGCCCATTTTAAAAGTATTACTAACTTCCATCGCAGTCATTTTACTGCCGAAGCTTATTTTGATCAAACTAAATACGATAAACTCGCAGATTTTACCCGTACTTTCTGGGAAAAAGAAGCTAATTTTTCCCAAAGTCAATGGCGAGATCGTCCGCTATTTTCTAAGAGTAGATTTTTAAGTTTATTAACCTTTAGAAATGCCACTTTTGAAAAATCGGGCGCTTTCCGGTCTAGTTATTTTAATGGTGTGGTTAGTTTTCAAGATGTGAAACTTTTAGATCAGGTAGATTTTAGTAATTCCACTTTTACTAAAAATAGTTATTTAAGTGTATCGGGATTAGCTTTTGATTCCGATAAAGCTAAAATCCTAGGAGATAGAGGAGTAATTGGTCAGGCAATTTATTTACCAAACCTAGCAGGAAATGAGACAGTTTTAAGAAATTTAGTTCGTAATTTTCGCTCCCTAGAACAAATTGCCGATGCCAATCAAATTGAATACAAAACCGAAAAATTGCGATTACAACAGTTAAAACAAAAACTGAATAATATCTCAGTTATTCGCCTAATTAACCTCACTTGGGTAGCTGATTTTCTGCATACTTCTTTCCTTGCTTTACTATTACTCTTAAGTCAAGATGGTACAAATTTTAGTTTAGTTTTCGGTACAGGAATCATAATTTTTGCCTATTTTGGCTGTTTATTTTGGTTAATCGATCGCGTGCGTCGTCTCACTCCTAAACCAGTAATTCCTAGTCGTTATGAAATCTTTTGTATGGTGACTAGCTATATTATTCTCACCCTTTCTGGTGTGTTTAATATCCTGCAATCTGCCAGTCGTCCCCTACTAACTTTAACAGCTATTGCCCTAATTCTTGTCCCCTTACCCCTAATTTTAATTATCGAACTTTATCGTCGGGGACGCTATCACGATTTAATGGATAGTTCCTATTTCCTGCAAGATGGTAGTATGCGACAATTACGCTTATTAATCACCCGTTTACCCGTGGTTCCCGAATTTCCCCTCTTTCGCGATCGTTATACTCCCATTCCTTGGCAAAAGCGTTGGAATTGGTTAAATTATTACGATTTAAGTCTCAATAATTTGCTAAAATTAGGCTTTAACGATTGGCGAGTTCGCGATCGAGAATTACCCGCTATCATTTCCTTTTTAGTTTGGTATCAATGGGGTATCGGCATCTTTTATATCACTCTCCTTATCTGGACTCTCTCGCGCACGATTCCGGGGTTAAATCTCTTGATTTATTTAAAATAAACTGTAAAAATCAAAGAGGGCGAATGCAATTCGCCCCTACAATCCTATTATTACCCCGCCCCCACAAAAAACTTTTTCAGCCAACCCCGAGGGCGAATGCAATTCGCCCCTACAATAATATTATTCCGCCAATGGTAGGGGCGCATCGTGGTCAGTGAGTTTATCGAACTGCGTGCGCCCAAAATGTCCTATAGATATTTCGACCAAATTGAGATGCACCCAAATTATCCCTATTCTTCTTCCTTCCACACAAAAACTGGAAGAGCCATCTATTTCACCTATGATAGAACTAACTGGTAGCGACTCCGATAATTTTATGCAAATCACTGTTGATATTCCCGACGAAATCGCCCAGAGATTAGGTCAAACAGGCGATAATTTGGCTCATAAACTGCTAGAAATGGTTATTGCTGATGCTTACCGTGCTGGTATCTTGAGTACGGCCGAAGTTGGACGCATCCTTCAATTACCTTCTCGGTTAGAAACTCATGCCTTTTTAAAGCGGATGGGAGTCTATCTGAATTATGATGAAACTGAACTAGAACGCGATTTGCAAACTCTCAAAGAACTCAGAGCGAAATGATAGTTGTTTCTGACACTTCTCCGATTTGCTACCTGCTCTTAATTGACCAAATTATGATCCTACAAGAACTGTATGAGCTTGTGGTCATTCCTGAAGCTGTAGCTGATGAAGTGAACTACTCTCAATTCCGTTGAGAGTAGTTCAAGAGTAAGGGACTTGCGTGGGAATAATATACCAGCCAGAAAATCGCTCTGTAGAAGAATCAGACCAGCCAGATGGCATATTATCAAAGCGCAAGTCCCTAAGAGGAAGGGGGCTATCGAAGGCTCTCCCCCTACTTAGGGTGATCAGCAAACCTGATCAAGCGGAGGGCGCAGGTTCCTTGCGCTCCTACAGTAAGGGACTTGCGTGGGAATAATATCCCAATCGATCGGAGGGCGCAAGCTTTGCGCCCCTACAGTAACGGATTTTGTCCACAATGTAGGGGCGAACTGCGTTCGCCCAAAAGGTACATTATCAAAGCGCAAGTCCCTTACGGATTTTGTCCACAATGTAGGGGCGAACTGCGTTCGCCCAAAAGGTACATTATCAAAGCGCAAGTCCCTTACGTCGCTTGTGGTGCTGGTTTTCGGGTTGGTGGCGCAAATAAGGCTATGATAAACTAGAATACAAGAGCTATTCTAAATCAATAAGAATATGCACATCATCAGCCGTACAAAACTGCGGCAATTTTCTGGAAAACACGCCGATGCTGTTAATGCCATTAATACTTGGTATAAAATTGCTAGTAAAGCAGAGTGGAAAAACCTGGCTGAAGTTCAAGCTGTATATTCTCAAGCGGAAGCTGTTGGTAATTTCACGGTTTTTAATATCAAAGGTAATCGCTATCGTTTAATTGTAGATATCGTTTACAAAGACCAAGTAATTTATATCAAGTACATTTTGACTCACGCGGAGTATGACAAAGATGAGTGGAAAAATGACCCTTACTTTAAACCGTGATACCTACGGAAGTTTACTAGCCCAGTATCTACCAAAAGTGATAGAAAACGAGGCAGAAAACGAACAGGCTATTATCCTAGCTGAGGCCTTATCTCATCGAGAAAATCGCAGTCTAGAAGAAACCACTTTGTTAAATTTACTCTTGACTTTAATCGAAAAGTACGAACAAGATCATTATCCCCTTGAAGAATCAGAACCCCATTCAATACTTTGGGAACTCATGGAAGCTAACAACTTACAAGAAAAAGATTTATCAGATATACTAGGTTCAAAAACCATAGTTTCTGATATTCTTATTGGCCAACAAATAATAACAGAAAAACAAGCTGTAAAGTTAGGACAGTTTTTTCACGTTGACTCAAGTTTATTTTTAAGTAGGTAGGCGTTAAAAATTATCAGATGCCCCCCTTATCAAGGGAGATCCCCCCGCCTATCGGCACCCCCCTTATCAAGGGGGGCAGGGGGGATCAAACCCCCCTTATCAAGGGGGGACTAAGGGGGGATCAAGGGGGGCAGGGGGGATCAAACCCCCCTTATCAAGGGGGGCAGGGGGGATCAAACCCCCCTTATCAAGGGGGGCAGGGGGGATCAAACCCCCCTTATCAAGGGGGGCAGGGGGGATCAAACCCCCCAGGTAATTGACCCCCTAAACCAATACACTTGCACTATAGCCTGCCCAAAAAAATTCCAAAAAA
>NZ_JBLZRT010000064.1:0-6547 GCF_048564745.1 Microcystis sp. | reverse complement strand
AGACCTCTTGCATAAATCCGAAAACAAACGATAGAAACAATAATGGGAGGGACTTTCAGTTAATTATTTATTAGTAGTTGATAATCTTCAAAAATGTTGCTGTACAAGGATCGACTTAAGACTTTTGCAAGAGGTCTTATGGGACAGTTGTTCTCGCACAGAAGGATCATCGAACAACCTAGAGATCGCTGTGACGTACTCAGCAACACTATTGGCGCGCAATGCCCTAGGGGGAATTCCCTCGGCTGCCACCGTTAAACCCTCTAAGCCGCGATCGCTGGCGACAATCGGAATCCCCGCGGCCATGGATTCTAGGGTTTTGGTCTTGATTCCCAATCCCACCCGCAGGGGAACCACACAAACGGTTCCCCGGTGTAAATATTCCACTGTCGAGGGAACGGTTCCCGTCACCCTCACACCGGGATACTTGGCCAGTTCGAGAACTTCCGGTGCTGGGTTTGCCCCCACTAGGGTTAAAGTGGTGTCGGGATATCGCTGTTGAATGACTGGCAGGACTTCTAAAACAAAAAAACGGGCGGCATCGATATTATGGGTAGAACTCATGGCACCGACAAAGACCAAATTATGGCCGCCAGGATCCCGAGGACGATAGGGAAACAGGGCTAAATCCACGCTATTAGGCACGATATCCACCCGTGCATCCGGGAGGATTTTTAATAATTGTTCGCGATCGTAATCGGTAGTAGCCACCAACTGGGAAAACTTGGCACAGTAACGTTTTTCGTACTGATAGAGTAGGGGCAGAGAGAGAAAATCCCGCAGCGGATAGGCGGAGGCTCCTCCATCTAGATGATTGCGTGTCCAACCGTACACGGAACTGTGAATATCTACTACTGTTTTGACTCGCTGACGGTATTCCGGCCGGATAAAAATCTCGCTGATACTCTGAGCGCAGATAATTACATCACATTTTTGCTGCTCGACGTATTCATCTATTCGCTCTTGAATGAGCGGCGAACGATAACTAAGAACATTAGCTGGGGTCATCTGTACTATTGCCTCCAGAAAGCGCCCTGTTTGACCGATTAGTTTTGTCAGTCCCTTGCCTGGTTCGGGAATTTCCTGGGGCGGAAATAAGACAAGATGATTGGTAAAGGTTTTTAATTCTTCGATCTGAGTTTCTGTGACATTCTCCACCCGACGGGCAAACAGGGTGACATCATGGTTTTGATGAAGACATTTGATCAGGTTAAAAGTTCTACCCTCGGTTGCCCCGCGACTAGGTGGATAGGGAAAGTTATGGCAAGAAAGGACTAATATTCTCATAATTCTATCTCGGCAGCGGTTTTTTGCAATAATTCTACCGTTTCCTTTAGTTGGCTATATACAGGAATCTTAACTGGGTATTTCTCGATCTCCCCAAGGGTGACTTTTCCCCGTCCTGTTAAGAGCAATACGGGTTGACAACCAGCTTCTAGGGCGCACTCTAGATCACTGGGCGCATCGCCGATAAACAACGAGCCGGCTAAGTCGATTCCGTACTGGTGGGCGGCTGTCAGCAGCAGATAGGGGGAGGGTTTGCGGCAGGGACAACCTTCGTCGGGATGGTGCGGGCAGATGGCAAGATCGTGAAAATGCACGCCCAATTGTCGGTATTCCTCAATCATGCGCCCGTGAATCGCCGCCAGATCGTCCCAAGTGAAATAGCCCCTAGCAAGTCCCGATTGATTGGTAATGATGATCAGCAGATAGCCAGCATCCTGCCACTGTTTTAAGGCAGCCGCTGCCCCGGCGGGAATGCTCACCTGTTCTGGTTTGCTCAGGTAGGGGATATAGTCAATAACTACCCCATCTCGATCGAGAAATAAGGCTTTGTTCTTTTTTGCTCTATCTTCGCTTTCGTGGTCAGAATTGCCAGGAGGTGGCGGAGACGGGTATTTTTGGTGGCCGTCATTGACAGAAATTGCGGGGAAAGGATTCATTATGTTGGACTTTTTCGAGTCGGGGACTAGAATTCTCAGTTCTTCTGTCAGAGACGAGAGCTTGAACTGATGCACAGACAAAATTCGAGGGATTGTAGCGATTTGTGCTAGTTTTCTCGACTAAATTGCTTCTCCTCACTATCTAGGTGTTAGAGTATAGCAATCACGGCATATTATACGCCGTCAGGCCTTTGGGCTTTTGATTATATCGGCGGTATTGTCAGGAATTGTTAACATTTTTGTCCAGCCAAACAAAAGTCCAAGACTGGCAAAGGTTGAATCCCCCGGTCAGAAATCCCCCATCCCGGCCAGAATACATCAAAAATTTATTTACAAACAAAACAAATTGTGCTAGAGTTGGCTGCGTTTGTCGTATATTCCGAGAATAACCGGCAAAAGATCACTCTTTTGACTCGATCGCTCTAGGTTTCTCTAGAACTATCATCGGCCTGTTTTTCTTGTCCCGTGATCAATTCTACCATGCTAGGGGTTTTGTACCCAATTAATGGACAGCGATTCTGGTCTTTTGATACTATTCAATGTAATGACAGGATGATTGAGAGTTAAATTTATTCAACTAATAAAAATTGGAAAATCAAACCTATGCGAATGGTGGAAAAATCAAACAAAAAATTGGATAGTTTCCAGAGCGATCCCTCTCTATCAATTTTAATCAAGACTGAATTGGAAGAAGCTTATAACCTGAAGAAAACCCTGCTAACCGAGACAAAATATCTAGAGAAAATCCAAGAGATTTGCCAAGTATGTATCCATGCTTATCGCAACAACCACAAAGTATTAGTCGCAGGTAATGGAGGCAGTGCCGCCGATGCTATCCATTTTGGCGGTGAGCTACACGGCCGATTTCTGAAAGAAAGACAGTCTTTACCGGTTCGCATCCTCAATAGCGATATCGCCAGTTTAACAGCGATCGCTAACGATTATGGCTACGAATATATTTTTAGCCGCCAGATAGAAGCGGAAGGTAATCCGGGTGATGTGTTTATCGGTATTTCCACTTCGGGAAATTCCGCCAATATCCATCAAGCTCTCAAAGTTTGTCAAGCAAAAGGTCTCACTAGCATCGGTTTAACTGGGGCGAAGGGATTAGCTCTAGCGGAAAAAACCGATTATTGTTTGATGATTCCTAGCACCAGTACCCCGCGCATTCAAGAAGGTCATGGTTTTGTTCTTCATACTATTTGTTTAGCGATCGAAGAAGCGCTCTTTCCTAACTAAAATCTCCTAGCAAAAAATCAACCTAAACAGCATAACCATGATCATCAGAACCAAAGCTCCTTTAAGATTAGGTTTAGGTGGTGGCGGCACCGATGTGGAACCTTACTGTAGTCTTTATGGGGGTTACGTTCTCAACGCTACTATCGATCTCTATGCCTACTGTACAGTCACGGAAATTACTGACAAACAAGTCATTTTTGTTGCCGCCGATCGAGGAGAACAACAAATAGAAACCCTTCAGTTTCCTCTACCTTATAACGGCGTTCTCGATCTGCATAAAGCGGTCTATAATCGTTTGATTAAAGACTTTAATCAAGGGCAACCTTTGCCGCTGCAAATCACCACTTTTTCCGATGCGCCAGCCGGTTCGGGATTGGGTTCTTCTTCTACCCTAGCCGTGGCCATAGTTAAAGCCTTTGTGGAACTGTTAAAATTACCCCTAGGTGAGTATGATATCGCTCATTTAGCCTACGAGATCGAACGAATTGACCTCGGCTGGTTAGGGGGCAAACAGGATCAGTACGCTGCTACTTTTGGCGGTTTTAATTTTATGGAATTTTATGAACAAGATCGAGTCATAGTTAATCCTTTGAGAATTAAAAATTGGGTGATCAATGAATTGGAAGTTTCTCTGATCCTCTACTATACAGGCATTTCTCGCTACTCATCTCAAGTAATTGAGGATCAAATTCAGAATGTCCAAGAAAAAAATAAGCAGGCGATCGCCGCTACCCATCAACTCAAAAAAGAGGCAATTCTCTTTAAAGAAGCACTGCTTAAATCAGATTTTATGGGGATAGCAGAAATTCTGAGAACTTCTTGGGAAGCGAAAAAGAAATTATCCAAATTAATTAGTAATCCGCAGATTGATCACATTTATCAGGTAGCGAGGGAAACCGGGGCCTATTCGGGCAAAATATCGGGAGCCGGTGGCGGTGGTTTTATTATCTTTATGGTCGATCCTACCAAGAAAATCGAAGTAACTAAAGCTTTGAAAGCAGCAGGAGGCCAAGTGATTAATTTTCACTTTACCAAATACGGAACCCAAGCATGGACATTATAGCAAGCAAAGGATCGACGGGGGAGGATTATCCCTATAAGCCTAAAAATAGTTTTCAAAAGATTGGCAATAATTCAGATTTTTGAGGTGTATCTATGGACGTAATTATTCTGGCGGGTGGGTTAGGAACTAGGTTGCGATCGGTTATCAACAGTTTACCAAAACCTATGGCTCCCGTTGCCGACAGACCTTTTTTAGAATATCTATTAGATTACTTAATCTCTCAAAAAATTACCAACAAATTTTTAGTTTCTGTTGGCTATGAACATCAGAAAATTATCGATCATTTTGGCGATCAATACAAAGAATACGAGCTAAATTATCTGATAGAAGATAGCCCCTTGGGAACTGGAGGAGCAGTCCAGTTTGCACTAAATAAAATTCAAACCGAACAAGCATTAATTGTTAACGGAGATACCTTGTTTAATGTCAATTTATCCGCCTTAATTAATTTACATAATCAAAAGAAATCCCTGATAACTGTTGCTCTGAAGCCCCTAACTGACTTTGATCGTTATAATAATGTTCTGCTAGACGATGACCAAAAAATTATTGGGTTTGAATCCAAAAAATACCAAGATAAGGGCTATATTAATGGCGGCATATATTGTGTATGGAAAAACATATTATCCAGCTTTGATCTGCCATCAAAATTTTCTTTTGAGGACGACTTTCTCAAAGTTTATACCGAGAAAATTCCTATGTATGGCTTTATTTCTGACGAATATTTTATTGACATAGGCATCCCCCAAGATTACGAAAAAAGTCAGATTGAATTACCTGAACTTTTTAATTTCCGAAATCAGGTTTAACCTCGTGATTAAGAGACTTTTTGTTAAGAAATAATGAAGCAGAGAGTAGTTAAAGAGGAAAACCTGACAGCATATATCTTATACAGCAAGCTTCAATTGAGCCTAGTAATGGATAAAGCCTATCTCGGTGACTTGAGTGATTGGGAAATAAAAAGAGATTGGTAAAGTATAATACAATAATTAGTCATGCTTTCCAGAGACTTTTGATTTTGGTCTTGATGCCATTGTATAACTCCTCGAAAAAGAGATTCCAGAAATAACCATACTGGGGAAATCGCTTGACCAGTAAAGCATCGGAAGGAAAAAGAATTCTTGGGCTTTTCATGGAATAAGGTCTGACTATATATCTTATTTGACTGGGTTCGGGCATCCAATGGCCGATATATATATCTTTTTGAAAAAA
Source organism: Microcystis sp. (assembly GCF_048564745.1). Lineage (NCBI taxonomy): Bacteria > Bacillati > Cyanobacteriota > Cyanophyceae > Chroococcales > Microcystaceae > Microcystis > Microcystis sp. The sequence goes on along the minus strand of NZ_JBLZRT010000064.1, from coordinate 1,090 downwards.
CTTCGCTTGCAGAAATAATCCTAAAGCTCTATCAAATCCCCAGAGAGGCAACCAAGTTAAAATTTCTCCTATCCTCATGTTGCGGACAAAATCATCTAAGGCTTCTTTCACTAAGGCAGTCTTCCAAATATTATTATTGAACGGTTCTAGATGACAGCCATGAATATCTTTTCTTTTGCCGTAGGGCCATAAAGCTAGTCTTAACTCGAAAGGATTATCTAGGGGAGCGATAGGAACTTCCACTAAATCTTGGTACTTATTTTGTCTTTTTCTAGAGATATTTAACTGATTGATAGCGGGTAGCTCCGGCCAGGGAGCTTTAATTCTTTCCTCATCGAGATAATCAATTCCCCCCTTATGGAGACGCAAGAGCCAACTTTGGGGAAAATTATCAAAGTAATCTTTCGCTAAGGCAACCACCTGAGGATGCAAGAAATCATCATCATCGAGAGCCAACACATATTGACCGGAAGCATTGAGAAGACCGACGGCCCTCTGGGCCGTTTCTCCCTGATAAAGACTATGAAAAATTTTGACTCTGGGGTCTTCTACGGAAGGGGTAACTGCTCCGGGAGGATAAACCCAAATAAATTCTACTTCCCCTTGAATTGCCAGAAGTTGTTGCAACCAATATTCGGAAAATTTGCCCAGAGTTGGAGTAACGATTGATAGAATTGGTGAGTTGATCATTATTAGCTGACTATCCCTCTTTTCCTAGTCGATAAAGTACATATTTTTTGGGAACTTCCCTGAGATTGGTAATCACCAGATTCCACATATATCCATACTGAGGAAAACACTTGACTAGGAAAATTTCTGATAAAATACCATAGCGATTTAGTCTTCTATATTCGGGGGGATTGTTTTCCATGCGTAACTGTTCTGGAGATGGCATGAGATGACCGATGATTTTCCCTTGGCCTTGCTCGAAAAACTTAGCTTGAATAAATGGTTCTTCCGAACTTACACTGTAGAAAATTCCCCAAGCTCCCTCTCTGTCCAGCAATGCTCTAAAGTTGATAAATATCAATCTAACAAAAACTCAAAGCCCTATTGTACAAGCTTTACAAGCATGAGTTGTTGATAGTTT
>NZ_JBLZRT010000063.1:0-12896 GCF_048564745.1 Microcystis sp. | reverse complement strand
GGCTCTTCTGGTTTCTGTGTGGAAACGAGGTCTATACTGATAGTTTCTTCGACAAAATAGTCCTAAAAGTGTTGCCCGATAAGCATTTCACGATTCCATAAGCAAAAATTATCACACAAAGTCGAGAAGAGCCTATTTTCTAGCTTGATGATTAGAAAAATGCACCAATAGAGTATAATTTTCAATGATTTCGGCTGATGTTATTTTTGGGTAAAGCATTGTTTTATTTCAAAGGTGGTAATTTATTAAATTCTTGAGTGTTCCACATTTTCAATAATTCTGGTTGATAGATTGTTGCCCATTATACAACCGTTTTTGTGGCTCTATTAGGTAAGTCTCCTTCAATGATTTCTAAGGTTTCCAGATTAAATAGGGCGTTATATTTTCTATAAATCGCATGAAAATGGGGAGGTGGATGATCGGCAAAAAAGATCTTAATGATAATTCCATAAAATCGAGTAATTTCTGGCATAAATCTATTTTTATAAGTCTTGCTTTATGACAAAAATATTATAACAAAGCTTGTTGGGTTTTGTTACCTCGACTTAAACGACAAGATCAGCGATCTGCTACGCAGTGCCTTCGGCATCGCACTCCTCCTCCCCAAAAAGCGATTGCTAACTCCGAAACCTTGCTAACATAATAAAAAATCATATTCAATAAACCTCATCGTGAGTTCCAATATCAATTAGGTTGATGTCTTCTTCTTGGGTTTCAGGGTTTGATTCAAAATTGAAAATAATTCGACAATCATATTCAACAGAAAAAGCCCAAGCACCTGATAATTTCCCCTTTAGTTTATGGGTGCGTAATATTGGATTATAGGGATCGTCAGCGAGTAGTCTCAATTTGGCTTCTATTTTTGATTTTAAGTCAGGTTGTCGTTTAATCCTTGTTTTGAAAGCGCGTTTAAATGATTGGCTAAAAACCAAGTTAATCATTGTTTAGTTCGGCAATAATGGAATCAACATCTCCTCGAAAAACATTACCATTTTGATAGTCTTGTCGAGCTTGAGAAATATTTTGAGCAATTTGTTCTCGTCTTTTTTCGATTTGCCGATGTTTAACAATATTGATCAAGTCATCTTGTTCATCAAAAGAGAGATAGTCAATCATTTCTAAGATTTGACTAAATTGCATTGTTGGCGGCATTGTTACTTTCCCCTTTTTCAATACAGACTTTTATTTTACTCTGCTTGGGCAATAATGACATCCGCGATCGCGGATCGATGACAACTTTCCAACTCACAAAGAGAGATCGCCCCTCTTCATTCCCAAAAAGCGCTCGCACTCCTCCTCACCAAAAAGCGATCTCCCTTGGCGTTCCTATCCCAAGCAATGGCAGTTTTAAAGTTTAATCAAGAAGATAACAGCGATCACACTACGTTCTTCGGCATCCCACTGACAGCTGCCATCAATGTGCATGGTGCGTTCCCCAAAATCGATCGCTGGAGTAGCAGGACTTGCATTAGGGAACACACCCTAGGACTGAGTTATACATTGTTTTTCTTTGTCAGTTAAATCAATATATTCAGTCTGTATTCGTTTATTCTTGATTAGTATTCTAAAATAAGGACATTTCCCATTTACTGATAAATCTTTATCATCATTCCCTTTCCTGAATTTAATTATTTCAAATTGGTCGGGATTGAATTTATGTAAAAATGTTATTGGTACACCCATAACCCCCTTGAAGTCTAAGGGAATGTCTTGGGTTTTATTGACATTAATTCCATCATAATTGTCATATTTTGGATATTCAGCTTCATTGCCAAAATATTTTTTTGTGAGAGCTATATCTTGGTGTCGTTTTGATGTGTCTAAGTTGGTTAACCATAAACAATTATTTGGAGAAACTATTCTATTTCCAGAATTGTCAATACGAGCCTCTGTTCCATAAAGTTGATAGTGTTCGGGAACAATGAAACCAGAAATACCTCTACCAAGATTTATTCCTAACCAGGCTTTGTTTTCTTTAATTAGTTTGAAAATTTCTTTATAGGTTATTGCATTAATATTGCCAATTATCAAAAACTTTTTGTCGTATTTAACTAATTGAGCTACATATTCTCTGAATAATGAAAATGGGGGATTAGTAACAACAATATCGGACTTTTTTAATAGTTCAATACTTTCAGGACTACGAAAATCTCCATCCCCATTAAAGTAAACAATGTCAGGGGAAATAGGTTTATTTTTTTCTCTCTCTGTACCTATATATTCAAAGAAAAACCCCTTTTCATCTTCTTCTGTATTAAATAAATCTCTCCCTTGTTCTCGATAACAAGATGTTATTATTTTTTTTAGACCTAACTTTTTGAAGTTTGCAGCAAAATACTTAAAAAAGTTACTAATTTGGGGGTCATCGCAATTGCAATAAACTACTTTATTTTCAAAATGACTTTTATAATGTTGCAACTCACTTTCTATATCTGAAAGTTGTGTATAAAACTCGTCACTTTTTAGTTTTTTAGCATTTTGCAATAATTTATTTGTCGCATTTCTTGCCATTTTCAATATTTTTTGATTTAATAAATCTTTTGTTTTTATTTACTTTTGGTTATCTGATTAAATATTTCACTGCCTAATACTTGAAGAGAGGTTTTAGAAATTTCAAGCATAATATCAAACATTTTTTTGATATCCCATTTTTCTCCATTCCCTTGTGTGTATATAGAAGTTGCTTGAAGCATTATGGTTTTATCTTTATGTTTGACAAACTTATTCTTACACAAATTGGTATTAATTGGCATTCCATAATTTGCAGAAGTTAATCGATCTAATCTATTTAACGTTCCTGAATTATATTCGAGCGTTACAACCCTTCCATCGGGTGTTTTAATTGAAATATTTTCTGTTAAAAAATTTGAGCCTTCAAGAAATAAGACATAAGGAAAATGAGATTCAGATAACATCAAATTAGCGATTTCAGATATGTTTTTATGCGACCTTTCTATTGCATTACCAGCAGCCATCAAGTCTTGATTATTATTCTTACCTACCAGTTTACCGTTTTTGATATTTTCAATGTCTTTTCCTTGACGTTTAGCTTCCGAGACTAAAACGATTCTCCAATTACCGTTATCGTCTTTTACTTCTATTATTCCACCATCAGGTCTAATACTTGAATCTGATACAAAAAGGGTTTGCCCTAATTCTGGGTCAACTTTCTTTAATGCTTCGTTTATTTCTTCTTTTTTTATACTTCTTTTGTATTGAAAAGATAATTGAGGAAACTCCTTTTTAAGTTGGTCAATAACAAGATGTGAAATTTCTCCAACTATTGTTTCGTGTGATTTTGCTTCAGCCCCAAATATACCAGCTATACCTTTAGACTCTTTATATTGATTCGTTAATCTTTTCGATTGATTTTTTTTAGACATAATGTATCTTTTCCTTACTTAAACTTTCTGCTTTCTGCTACGGGTAATGTATGTATAACGCAGAGCTTACCGGCGCGACGAAGGAGCGTCCGGTAGAGCGTCTTGTTGTGTGTTGGCCCCCATCTGCAACAGGTCTATAAAATCCGAACCAGCAGCACTCTTGATGGGGAATTTGTTAATTTTAAGCTCGCGAACAATATCTGGAAGCCGGTGTATGATTATTCCATGCTCGGCAATTAGCTCTACTTCCTGCTCAGATTTGACGTTATTTATGACTAGCTCCGAGGACCACTCACCGCTCCACAGAATTTCCATAAGGGAGCGCTTTTTGGTAGCGTGGAATTTCCCCTCAACCCACTCGGCGACACCTTCCACGAGCTCCTCGGGCGAACGTGCTGCGCTATTCGCAGCCCGACCAGTCTTTCGCGCAGCTTTGGGAACCTTGGAGATGTAGCTGACTGGCCTCATCGACGCCTGGACCTCTACATGACGGCAGACAGGACTTTCGCCTGATCTGAACTTCACCGCAACCAAATCAATTTCATTAACGCCAAGACGGATACCACGTATGGTGAAATAACCCTGCCTATTCAGCCATTCTTCAACTATTTCTTCGGCCAAAAGGGCCATAGCATTACCTCGTCATAGACACACAACTACATATTATACAGAAACTTTCTGTCTAACAGTCCTCAGAGTAACGACAGGTGGAAACTTGCGGCATATTCCCCCATTTTAGCGCAATCGCCCGAACTTTTCCCCATATCATACCCAAGAGCTTATTAGCCAGATTAAACAACGTCTTTTAAGTGGATTCCTAACAACAAGCTGAAATAAAATAGACTTTTCGGGAAGTGTAGCACTAAGTCTTCAATCCACCCGACAATTAACTAATTTTCGGGGAAAAAGTGCCTAAATTTTGCCACCGGCTGGCACTTTTTGAGGACAAAAAGCCTAAAAGTCCTATCCCACAAGGTTTTTAAGTAGATAGGTATTAAAAACTTTCAGATCCCCCCGCCTATCGGCACCCCCCTTATCAAGGGGGGCAGGGGGGATCAAACCTAAAATCCATTTTTAATTTAATTATAACCAGCTACTTAGCTCTATTCAGCCAACCCTATTTATTGGTGTACTTGCAAATGAAGGACATAATGACCTAAAATCAGGTTATCTGACCATAATTCGTACTCTAGACGCAAATATTCGGGGAAATTATTCCCCTCTAATTTGAGACTACGGGTATAGTTGCGGAGGTGAAAAGCGTAACCCGGTTGAGAACTTTCGGCATTTAACCAGTAGCGACTGACACCAAAAACCCCTTGCTCCCAAAAATGACGATAGGCGAATTTTCCCTGGCCCTGCATGGTCATAATTACCCGATTGGCCGAAATTTCTAGCCAAATTAATTTATTTTGATTATTTTCGGGTTTAAGTGTCTCTATTTCTGGGAGAGCGACTGGTGGTTGATTGAGGAGAAGATGAAACCGGTGGCGATCCTTTTGGTAGAGGGTAGCGGCAGTGTCTAAAGTGGAGAGGATGGGTAGATCTGTCGAGAGCAGACAGAAGGAAACGGGACGGCGGTGATGGGCAAGCATAGACTAGACTTAATGGTGTCCTTATCTCCACAATAGTGGATTCTCCGCCCACCGCTACCGGCACCGGAAATTTTTTTGAGAAAAAATCTAGAAAACACTTGCATTATTGAGGGACTTATGATTATAATTATTAATTGTGAGTAGCCTTCCTCGGTAGCTCAGTGGTAGAGCGGTCGGCTGTTAACCGATTGGTCGTAGGTTCGAATCCCACCCGGGGAGTTAATCAAAAATAGCAGCGGCAATAGTTTTTTATTGCCGCTTTTTGCTCTTACTAGAGAATTTCAGCGATCGCATTTTCCGGACCGACTAGAGAAATGTAAGGATTTTGAAAATATTTACTGGCTACCGATCGCGCTTGTTCGGCAGTAATCTGATTAATAGAATCCAGAAAAGTGCGATCAAATTCAATCCCCAAACCTAAGCTTTCATACCAACCGTATAATTGAGCGATTTCGGCGTTAGTTTGTTTACCGAGAGCATATTGACCCAATAACTTATTTTTAGCTGACTGTAACTCCTCTTCACTCAAAGTTACTTTATATAACCTTTCTGCTTCCTGACGCAATCCCGACACGGCGATCGCTGTGTTTTGGGGTGCAGTTCCCATATAAATGACAAATTGGGAAGAATCGAGACGGGTGGGATAAAAAGCGGAAACATCGTAGGCTAATCCCCGTTTTTCTCGCAATTCCACGAATAAACGACTAGATAACCCATTCCCCAGATAGGTACTCAATAATTTTAAAACGGCATAATCATCCTCTTGCACAGAAGAGCCGGGGTATCCTAACATAACGATCGCCTGTTGACTAGCTTGGACGGTAGTTAAACAGGTGGGCTGAAAATCAAAAGCGGCGGGGGGTAAACTAGATAAAGGAAGATCGGGAATTGACCAACTGCCAAAAATTTCCGTCACTGCTTTTACTGCTTGCTCTAGGGTAATACGGCCAGAAAGACTAATCACTAGGTTATCGGGACGGAAAAAGCGACTATGATAGGCCAGCAGGTCATCCCGTTGCAATTGCGAAACCGTTGCCTCCGTACCCAATAAAGACATACCATAGGGATGATCGGGGTACATAGCGGCGCGTAATTGATTAAAAGCCACATTAAAAGGCTGTTCCAATTGAGAGCGAATGCTTTGACGGGTGAGATTTTTCTCTAATTCGATTTCTGGGGGTGGAAAACTGGGAAAACGAATAATTTCCGCCGCTAGACGCAATATATCTAAAAAATCCTTTGTAACGGTCTTTAAACTAACCACAAAATAATCAGTCCCCGTGTCCGCACTTAAACTGGCCCCCGTGGACTCAACGCGATCAGCAATTTCTAGGGAAGATAACTTTTCTGTACCTTTGGTGAGCAGCACGGCTAAAAGACGAAATAAACCCGCTTTTTCGGTTTTTTCCCAACGAGTACCCGCATTTTTGAGAAAAATCCTCCCCGCAACTAACTCCACGGCCGTATTTTCCACCACTAAAAGGGTGATGCCATTTTCTAAGGTTAAGCGGTGAATGGGGGAAGCGGACATCGTTTATTCACAGGGTTGCATTATTGTAATAGCATATCGCTCCGGGGACAGATACTGACGAGCCAGACGCTGGAGATCTGACGGTTGCAAACTTTGGATAACTTGGGGATAGATCGTGGCTAGGTCGGCAGCTCTCAGGGTTTGATAATATCCATAGAGTCCCGCTAATTGGCCCGGGGTTTCTGTGGAGAAAATATAATCGTTAGCTAATAACTGTTGAGTGCGGTGTAATTCTGCGGGGGTGACGGGATCATCGTGCAGATGTTGGATATGTTCACAGATAATGCCTTCAATTGTCTCGATTTGTGAGCTAGATAGCCAAGCGCCGATGGTAAAGAGACTGGAATCTCGTTGCAGGGAAAAATTACTGTTAATATCGAGGACGATTTGCGCTTCTTCCCGCAGCTGTCGCACTAACCGCGAACAGCGTCCCCCGGCAAGAATTACCGAAAGCAAGTCTAATCCAAAGGCATCTTCTAGGCGATCGCATCCCGGTCCCATCCATCCCATCAAGAGGCGACAATGTTCTAGGTGGGGTAAATGTACTTGGGAACGACGAATTTCGATCAGGGGGGGTTCGGCAGCCACTAGATGGGGGGGGGATTCCGAGGGGACGGGAAATTCCCGAAAAGATTGCCGGATAATTTCTAAAGCTGGTTGGGGTTCAATTCCCCCGATAATCGCCACACACATATTTTCTGGTTGATAATAGGTGCGATGGAAACAGCGCATTTGATTGGGGGTTAATTGCTCTAAACGGGGTTGATCGCCTAGAATAGAGCGTCCGTAGGGATGGTTTTGATAGATACTTCCGCAGAGGGTTTGGTAGGCAATCCAATCGGGATCATCATAACAGGCGCGTAATTCTTCTAAAACTACATCTTTTTCCCGATAGAATTCCTCATCGTCAATCTCAGCATGGAGGAGAATTTCGGCCAGATGGGGTAGGGTATGTTCAATTTGGTCAACACTGGTGGTGAGATAGAAGTGTGCATAGTCGTGACTGGTGGCAGCGTTGGTCATTCCGCCACAATTTTCGATTAAATAGTCAAAGAGTCCGGGGGGAAGTTTTTTCGTCCCCTTAAAGATCATGTGTTCGAGAAAATGGGCCATACCTAACCATGGGTCGGGTTCAGCGATCGCACCTGCTTTAACCCACACATCTACTACCACCACAGGAGTCACGGGTAAGTACTGATGAATTACGGTTAAGCCGTGATCTAATTGCCATACCTGAGCGGGAAAAGAACTCGTTTGACACTGTGCTATCGACTTGATCAATGTCCGTTAACCAGATTTTTTGTTAAATTCTATACCTAGGTTATCTTATTCTCTTGTCTGTTTAACCATTAAAAAACTTTTGTCATGATTTCTAGATAATTTCCCCAAATATCAACTATCTTGAAGCCATCGGGAGACTCCGAGACAGGAGACAGGAGTCAGGAGACAGGAGATTATTTTATTTATTCTCCCCACACCCCACACCCGTTCGGACCTCGGCGTGAGCTCGGTCGAACGCTGAGCTCACGGCCGAAGCCCACACCCCACACCCTCTTTCAAGTCAGGAGATTATTTTATTTATTCTCCCCACACCCCACACCCCACACCCGTTCGGACCTCGGCGTGAGCTCGGTCGAACGCTGAGCTCACGGCCGAAGCCCACACCCCACACCCCAATTCATAATTCCCACTAACTAAATGACTGAGCAAGATACTGACTGGATAGGTTTGATGATTGGCAATTCTCGGCTACATTGGGGGTATTTTCGCGGTCAAACCCTGTTAGCTTGTCTCGATACTCCTCACCTGAGCGAACCCCCAAGTGATGAATTTTTGCAACAAATTTTCCCTAAACTCTTGACAAATAAATGTAACTGTGCATTGATTGTCGCCTCGGTGGTTCCTAGCCAAAGAGAATTATGGGCAAATTATGGCAATTTACGGATAATTACTTTAAAAGATATTCCTTTACTGGATTTATATCCAACATTCGGCATCGATCGAGCTTTAGCTGTCTTAGGTGCGGGAAAAAAATACGGATTTCCCTGTTTAGTCATCGATGCGGGAACAGCTTTAACTTTTACGGGAGTGGATGGGGATAAAAAGCTAGTGGGGGGGGCCATTTTACCCGGGTTAAAGGTGCAATTAGCCAGTTTAAGGGAACGGACGGCAGCCTTACCAGAGGTGTCCTTATCGGAAAGATTACCGAAGATGTGGGCAAAAGAAACAGCAGAAGGGATAAGAAGTGGGATAATTTATACAATTTTGGCGGGAATAGAAAAATTCAGTCAGGAATGGTTAAATTTATATCCAGAGAGCAGGATAATTTTAACAGGGGGAGATGGGGACTTAATTAGGGATTACTGGCAAGAAAACGCCATTAAATCACCCCTAGTGGATAAGACGATCATTTTTGAGGGAATTGCCGCAATTAAGGGAATCTCCTCCTGTTTAATTGACAAAGGCGAACCTATCTAGTAAAGTCGGAGAAAGTTTTCTCAACTTGGGAAATTTCTCAACAACTGGGCAAAAATTCAGGATATAGTTATGGCGATAGTTCTAGTAACTGGTTCTGCTGGTTTAATCGGTTCCGAATCAGTCAGATTTTTTTGTGATCGGGGTTATACCGTCGTCGGTATCGATAATAATATGCGTCAGGTATTTTTTGGCGAAGACGCTTCAACGGAGTGGAATCGAGCCAAATTATCCCAAGATTACGGGGATAAATACATTCACCACGCTGTAGATATTCGCGATCATGAAGCTATTGCAGCTATATTTAAAACCTATAGTCATGATATATCCTTAATTATCCACACGGCGGCGCAACCTTCCCACGATTGGGCAGCTAAGGATCCCTATATGGATTTTAGTGTCAATGCTAACGGAACTTTAGTATTATTAGAAAATACTCGTCAATACTGTCCCCAAGCAGTATTTATTTTCTGTTCCACTAATAAAGTTTACGGGGATAGACCGAATGAATTGCCTTTAGTAGAAAAAGAACTACGTTGGGAAATCTCGGAAAATCATCCTTATTTTGCTCAAGGTATTGACGAGTTGATGAGTATTGATGCTTGTAAACATTCCTTGTTTGGTGCCTCGAAAGTGGCAGCGGATGTGTTAGTCCAGGAATACGGTCGTTATTTTGAGATGAAAACTGCCTCTTTTCGTGGCGGTTGTTTAACCGGTCCAAGTCATTCGGGAACGCAATTACACGGGTTTTTATCCTACTTAATGAAATGTACGATGATTGGCAAAGAATACAGTATTTATGGGTATAAGGGTAAGCAGGTACGCGATAATATTCATAGTTACGATCTCGTCAATGCTTTCTATCATTTTTATCAGGCCCCGCGAGTAGCAGAAGTTTATAATATCGGTGGTAGTCGCTTTAGTAATTGTTCCATGTTAGAAGCTATTCAAGAATGTGAAGCGATTGCGGATAAAAAGTTAAACTGGCAGTATGTAGAGACTAATCGTATTGGTGATCATATCTGATGGTGTGGATTTCTGATGTGAGTAAGTTTAAAAATCATTATCCTGATTGGCAGTTAACCTACACAGTAACGGATATTCTCAAAGAGATTTTTAGTCAAAACGTTAGTCGTTGGACTTAGGGTAAATCAAGAATTATTCTGGTCAACTTTTATTTGCTAGTTTTCCCTCGTTACAAAAGTGATTTTTAGCCAAATATACTGCTAGTAATTAAGTGAATCTGTCAATTAGTTAGTCAGAGTAATTAATAGCAATATTGACCTAGAAAAACTAAACCAGAGCATATTTAAGATACTATTATGTTAACTAAAATATACAACAATAAAATTTTCCGATTTCTTATTGCTGGGGGAGTGGCATTTTTAATCAACCTGTTCCTAATTTATTGGTTCATTGATGACTTGGGATTTAATACCCCATTTCTTAAAAATGTTGCTAATGTTATCTCTATAGAAATATCTTTAATTGCCAGTTTCTTTATCTATAGAATATGGGTGTGGACTGGGGGAGATTGGACAATTAGAGATGTGATTTTGATACAACTGCCTCTCTATCATCTCTCGGCAGGTTTAGCAGTTTTACTGCGAGTTTTATTGATATTTCCCTTCTTAAACTGGTTAGGAATTAGCCCCGGAGTTAACACAATGATTGGGGTTTTACTGGGAGCTAGTATTAACTATGTTGCCAGTGATAGCCTAATTTTTAAACCCAAGAATAATACTAATGAGACAGAAATGTACTATCCCGAAGGATTAGCCCCAGCTTTCCAGATGGACGGTTACTCTCACCCACGTCAATCAAGGGATAACTATGCAGTAAAAACCCTATCAATAATTATCCCTGCTTACAACGAAGAAGATTGCATCGAAAGCACCACTCACTTAATATCTGAACGTTTAGAACGGGATAAAATTGATTATGAAATCCTAGTGGTTAATGATAATAGCAAAGATAACACCGAAGCAGTTCTGCAAAAAATCAACCAAGAAAATCTTCGGATTCGCTACATCAATAACTATTATCCCAATGGTTTTGGTTTTGCGGTACGCTGTGGATTAGAAAATTTTAGCGGTGATGCAGTGGCAGTAGTAATGGCAGATAATTCCGACTCTCCCGATAACATGGTGGACTATTATTATAAACTCCAAGAAGGCTACGATTGCGTTTTTGGTTCCCGTTTTATCAAAGGAGGAAAAGTTATTGATTATCCCAGGCACAAGTTATTCGTTAATCGGTTGGCTAATCTCTTCATTCAAGTTTTATTTGGGCTAAAATTTAATGATACCACTAACGCCTTTAAAATCTATCGTAAGGAGGTTATCGAAGGAATCTCACCTCTACTGTCTCACCATTTTAATTTAACAGTAGAGATGCCCTTAAAAGCAATCGTGCGAGGATATTCCTACACGACAATTCCCATTACTTGGCGCAATCGTACCACGGGGGTTTCCAAGTTAAAACTCAAGGAAATGGGCAGTCGTTATTTATTTATAGTTCTCTCTATCTGGTTAGAAAAACACCTTTCTCGAGGCGACTATAAGCGCAAACAGAAAAAGAATCAAGTCGGTTGATAATTATTATCTAGTGGAGTATTATTGATGACTAGGCAAGTGTTAATTACTGGTGGTGCGGGTTTTGTGGGCAGTTCTTTAGGTTTAGGATTAGCCCAACTCTATCCCGACTGGAAAATTATCGCCTTAGATAACTTAAAGCGTCGGGGTTCTGAATTAAATATTTCCCGTCTCAAACAAGCGGGAATTGAATTTGTTCATGGAGATGTCAGAAATGCAGAAGACTTAGAAGCATCAGCTTTGCCAGTGGATTTAATCCTAGAATGTTCGGCAGAACCTTCTGTTTTAGCTGGTTATACTTCCCCAGGCTACGTTTTGCAAACAAACTTAATTGGAACGATTAACTGTTTAGAATTAGCTAGACAAACCCAAGCAGATTTTATTTTTCTCTCCACCAGCAGAGTTTATCCCATTGCCTATCTTAATCAATTAAACTATACAGAAACAGATACTCGTTTTCAGTTATCTGAACAGCAAAATTTACCTGGGGTTTCTGCTTTTGGTATCAGTGAACAATTTCCCTTAGATTTGCCCCGTTCTCTCTACGGTTCCACTAAGTTAGCATCGGAATTGATTATTAATGAATATGGGAATGCCTACGGATTAAGAACTTTAATTAATCGTTGTGGAGTTTTAACTGGCCCTTGGCAGATGGGAAAAGTTGATCAGGGAGTTTTTGCCCTTTGGGTGGCTAATCATTACTTTCAGAAGTCCTTAAAATATATCGGTTATGGGGGTACAGGGAAACAGGTTAGAGATTTTCTTCATGTAGCTGATTTACTCGATTTAATCTCTTCGGGTCTAATTCCCCGCCGCTCGCGGCGTATAATAGAAAAATGAGTGAATACATCCATAAGAGCCATAATGTAAGTGTTTTGCTATATCATTTAGTGTTCCCAGCCAAATATCGTAAAGCCGTTTTCGACGAACAGGTAGATAGCTTGTTGAAAGAAGTCTGTCTAGAGATGGAAAAACGATACGAGATCAAGTTTGTAGAAATTGGAGTGGATAAAGATCATGTGCATTTTCTGGTGCAATCAGTACCGACTTATAGTGTGACAAGGATCGTGACAATGATTAAAAGTATAACGGCGAGAGAAATTTTCAAAAAGTGTCCTCAAGTGAAAAAGCAGTTGTGGGGAGGAGAGTTTTGGAGTGATGGATATTACGCAAGTACGGTAGGAAAGCATGGGGATGAAGGTATGATAGCGAGATATGTAAAAGAACAAGATAAAGAATACCTGCAGCTACACCAAAATCTACAATTGAGTCTATTTTGATTCTGATACCCCGTCCGCTTGCGGCGGGGTAGTTCATT
>NZ_JBLZRT010000062.1:0-6806 GCF_048564745.1 Microcystis sp. | reverse complement strand
GCGAAAAGATAGTTGTTTCACCTCTACGGAGGAAAATCGATAGAAATCGGCTAATTCCCTGGGAAAGTCGATTAACTCAAACAGAAGATCGGGAAAGGTTTGAAAAAGTCGGTAGAAAATCGTGTCGGTTTTCATGAGTTCGGTCTATTCCGCTGGTGCGTCACGGGGTTCTGGAGGAGTATTTTTGACTTCTTTGGGGTTAATTGCCTTCGGACTGGCAATAAAGAGCGATTTTAGCCAATTCCAGAGCTTTTTTAGTAAGGATAGCATCGAAGAAAAGCGTCAAGAAGATAAGGAAATTATATCTCTACTGCCGAAAGTCGTCCCTCTACCGGTTCAAATTCGTCCTCTAGTAGCCAATTTTCCGCTTCCTCGTAACTCGCACCGGTGAATACTACCTGATAACTCTCAGAAGGATCGTACACGCGATAGTTTCCTGAAGATTCAGCCAGTAAAAGCAAGATATAGGGAGGAGATAGCAGCGGATCGATCCAAAACTCGGCAAAATTCCAATTATTATCGGTTAGGTTAGCTGCAGGGGATAACGTACTAGGGGTTTTCTGCATCGATCCAATTTTTTCTAGAATGGGGAGAAAAGTAATTGCCATCGATCCATGATTCAGAGTATCTCGTCCTCTTGGTTGTCTGAGTATTCCTCGGCAGTTGCCGCAGGAATTTGCGCTATTTTAGTCTTTTTTGGTTGGTTATGCCTACACCTTAATCTGATCGGCCTGGCTTTTATCCTACTAGCGATCGCATATCTGGTGGGAGGATACGAGAGTACCCAAGCAGGATTGACGACTTTATGGGAGGAAAAAGAACTAGATGTGGACCTGTTAATGATTGTAGCGGCCTTGGGGGCGGCGATTTTGGGACTCTGGGACAGTAATTACTATCTCATCATCGATGGAGCCATTTTAATCCTGATTTTCGCTATTAGTGGCGCATTAGAACAGATTGCCATGGCAAAAACCGATCGCAATATTCGTTCTCTCATGGCGATGACTCCCGATACTGCTAGATTAATCACGGGAGACAGGGAAAAAGAGGTTCCTATCAAGCAATTACGGATCGGTGATACAGTTTTAGTCAAACCGGGTGAATTAATCCCCATTGATGGCATTATTATGGAGGGAAACAGTCCCATCAATCAAGCGCCAATTACCGGAGAATCGCTTCCCGTGGATAAAACCATCGGTGAAGAAGTCTTTGCGGGAACTCTCAACGGTGCGGGAGTGCTACGTTTAAAGGTGGAAACTCCCCCCGAAAGTCGCTTAATTGAGAGGGTGATTCGTTTGGTAGAAAAAGCGCAAAATGAATCCCCTCCCTCCCAAGAGTTTATCGAAGGTTTCGAGCGAGGTTATGCGAAAATTATCGTGATTTTGGGCTTAATTTTCGGGATTTTACCGCCTTTTTTCTGGGGTTGGACCTGGGAAACCACCATCTATCGGGCCTTAATTTTTCTCGTGGTGGCTTCTCCCTGTGCTTTAATGGCCTCAATTATGCCAGCTTTGTTATCGGGTATCGCTAACGGGGCAAAACAGGGGATTTTATTCAAAAATGGCGCAAGATTGGAGATGATCGGCCGCATACGAGCGATCGCTTTTGATAAAACCGGCACTCTCACCCTTGGTAAGTTGCAAGTGGTGGAAATTATCCCTATCCATGCAGTCAGCGAAAATGAGGTGTTAGCGGTGGCTGCATCCCTAGAATCCTGTTCGGAACATCCCATCGGATCCGCTATTACCGCCACAGCCAGGGAACGTGGTATAAATTTCTTCAGTGCTAATCAGGTGCAAGCGGTATCGGGACGGGGTATCACGGGAAAAATTGCCGATAAGTCGGTATCTGTGGGCAATTTTGCCTATATTCGTGACCATATTGCTGATCTTGACCAGAATATTTTAGCTATCCGCGAACGTTTACAAAAAGAAGGCAGAACCCTAGTTTGGGTAGTACAAGAGAATCAAATAATCGGTGCGATCGCTGTGGCTGATACCCTGCGGGAATCGGCAGTTAATCTGGTGAAGCAGCTAAAAAAGATCGGTATCGAACATATCGTTTTAATTACGGGTGATAATCAACAAAGTGCCGATAAAGTTGCTGAAAAACTCGGTATTGAGGAGGTTTACGCTGATTTACTGCCCGAAGATAAGTTAACCGTGATCAAAAATCTCCAAGAAAAATATCACACTGTCGCTATGGTGGGGGATGGCATTAATGACGCGCCCGCTTTAGCTATGGCTAATGTGGGGATTGCCATGGGAAAAGCTGGTAGTGATGTGGCCTTGGAAACGGCCGATATTATCCTTATGTCCGATAATTTAGCCAAAATTCCCAGCGCAATTAACCTCGGTCGTCGTGCCAATCGCATTGTTAAACAGAATATCACTTTCGCCCTCGCGTTTATCGGCATATTGCTAATAGCCAATTTTGCCGGTGATATAACTTTACCTCTTGGTGTCATCGGTCATGAAGGATCGACGGTATTAGTGACTCTAAGCGGTTTAAGATTGTTCAAATAGGGATAAAAATACAGAGAACTATGGGCGAAATCCAGGCAATCCGAGGCACAAAAGATATTTTACCGGCGGAGATCGGTTACTGGCAGTGGTTAGAGGAAACTGCCAGCAGAATTTTAGGGACTGCGCTGTATCAAGAGATACGAACTCCCATTTTTGAACAGACGCAACTTTTTGAACGGGGTATCGGGGAAGCGACGGACGTGGTGGGTAAAGAAATGTACACTTTCCTCGATCGCGGTCAACGTTCCCTGACTTTGCGACCGGAGGGAACGGCTGGGGTCGTTCGCGCCTATATTGAACACAAATTACAGGCCGCCGGAGGAGTACAAAGACTCTGGTATAAGGGGCCGATGTTTCGTTATGAACGTCCGCAAGCGGGTAGGCAGCGACAGTTTCATCAAATTGGGGTCGAATTGTTGGGAAGTGATGACCCTAGGGCGGATGTGGAAGTAATTACCCTTGCCAGCGAGATATTAAAAGCTGTGGGGCTAGAAAACCTAAAATTAGATATTAATTCCCTGGGAAATGCCCAAGATAGGCAAAATTATCGTCAGGCCTTGCTAGATTATTTGACTCCCTACAAAGCTGATTTAGACGCGGATTCTCAACAGAGATTAGAAAAAAATCCCCTGCGAATTTTGGATAGTAAGGACGAGAAAACCAAGATTATCTGTAAGAATGCCCCCAGTATTCTTGAGCATCTAGGCAGTGATTCTCAAAAGCATTTTGAACGGGTGCAATCTTTACTAACCGATTTGGGAGTTATCTATAATATTAATCCCTGTTTAGTGCGAGGATTGGACTATTACACTCATACGGCCTTTGAAATTCAGTCCGATGATTTAGGCGCTCAAGCTACGGTTTGCGGTGGGGGTCGTTATGATGGTTTAATAGCTCAATTAGGCGGACCAGACACACCAGCAGTGGGTTGGGCGATCGGTTTAGAACGTCTGATTATATTATTACAACAAAAGCAATCTTTATCTTTTTTGGTTCCCGATTTTTATCTCGTCTCCAAAGGAGAAAAAGCTGAGGCCCGCAGTGTGGTGTTAGCGCAACAATTACGCGGATTGGGGTTTAGCGTCGAGTTAGACTTAAGCGGCAGCGCTTTCGGAAAACAATTTAAACGGGCCGATCGAGCTAAGGCGGTGGGCTGTATAATTTTGGGGGATGCTGAGGCTGAAAATGGCACGGTACAACTGAAATGGATGGCCACCCAAGAACAAATTAGTCTAACCCAAGCGGATTTATTGACACAAGCAGGGGAATTAAAAGCGCAAATCTCTCGGCACAAATCCTAAGTTTTAGCGTCATGGCCAAACATTAGGCTCTCTTGTTCTTTGTGTCCTTTGTGGTTAGTTCTACTCGCTGGGTGCATCTCATTTTTGTAAATCTACCAATTGGGATTTTTACGGGGAAACCCTCTGCTAAAATCGGACGTTGTTTCTGATTTTACCACTCAATCCAGGCTTTTGGGGGGTTCTACCCCCCAAACCCCCCGTTGGGGGCGTGGCGCGGTCACTGAGCGTGTCGAAGTGCCGCCCCCAAACCCCCCGCGCATTAGTTTTTCGGTGGGATGCTTACACGCAGCTGCTGATACATTTGTCATCATCTAAGAGTCACTGATAATTGCTGATTGTCGGTATTCCTGCAAATGTGAGATGCAGCCCACTCGCTCGCTGGCGGGACTGTATCCTAGAATACATTTTACCCACCAAACCTAAGAGGCCAAACATTAGGCCTAGGCTAAGATTATGGAATTTATACTGCAAAAACAAGGGGAGAATCACGGACGCACAATTTCTACTAATTCTCTAGAAATTGTCTCGGGAAACTATCGTCTTTTAGCCCGTCTGGATTCTCCTTTTGCTCATATTGAAGTGCGTATCGATTACGAATCTCCGGACAGTAGTGAAAGATATACTCATTATTATCGATCGGATGCCGGGGGTTGGCTAGAAATTTTTTCCTATCGAGATTTAGGAATAGGTAGCTGGAAAATTCGCTGTTATGGGGATATTCTGGCAGAATTAGGGGGGCAAGGTTGGCAAGAAATGTTAACTTTAATTGTTACTCCTGTTAAGATCAATTATCTGGCTCAATTAGAACAGTTAATTAAAACCGAAATTGAACCTTTATTAGCACAAGAATCCTCTCCGGAGATGGTAAAATTAGAATTTGCTGATTTAACCAATAATTCTGCCTTTGTTTTTGATTTATGCCTACCAGAGGAAACAATGACCGCTAGAGAAGGGGTAACTCTAGAACTGCCAGAACCTGCTAATATGAAAAAGAGCCTTCAAAGTTTATCTAATCGCAATTCTGCACCCCTACCCCCGAAAATATCCGGTTCTAATTCTCGCCGAAAATCACCGCAACTGCCCCCAATTCCTAAAAATAAATAGGGTTTGCTGAATAAATGTGAAATATAGACGAGGTAAGGGTTTTATACCTTTTGCCCATCAAAAAGTGCCGACCCTTGGAGTGATTGGGGGAAAAATTCAGGTACTTTTTCCCTGAAAATTAGATAATTGACCAGATGAAAATCGGTAAAACCCTACACCCTACACCCTACACCCTGCCCCCAGAAAAAACTTTTTCAGCAAACCCTATGTAATGATGAGGTGAGGCAGCAACTTAAACCTAAGATTTTTTCAATAACTTCTGACGAACTCGCGAGATTAATAGGTCTAATTCTGGTAACTTCAATAACATCGCACCGAGGAGGAATAAACCCACCGCTACCGTTGAGGCCAAACCTAACTGTAATAATTGTAAGAAAATATTACCAGCACCGAAAACCTTTTCCCAACCCCAACTAGCACCCCAACTACCAACACCAGAAAGTATTGTAATTACCGTTAATCCCAATAAGGATAAACCCCATTCTCCTAGAGGTAAACCTCCTAAACGACGATTTAAAATTACCGTAAAAATGCCCATAGAAAGGATATTAACCCCCACAGTTGCTAAAACAATCCCCGGAGTACCAAAAGGTTTATACAAGAGGAAATCCAGCACACCATTGAGAAAAATATTCACCATACTCACCTTAAAGGGAGTGTCACCATCACCCAAAGCATAGAACACGCGTACTAAAACATCGCGGCCAAGATAGAAAAACATCCCGAAACCGTAGGCCATTAATACGGGAACCACCTGTTCCGAGGCAGCCAGATTAAAGGCACCCCGTTGATAGATAACCCGCACTACCGGGAAAGCGAGGGCGATAAAGATAGCCGTGAAGGGTAACATGGTTAAAGCCGTCAATAATAAACCCTGACGGATTCTTTGCTTCAATTCTCCCCAATTTTCCGGTTCCGTCAGTCGAGAAAATATCGGCATAAACGGCACGAGAATCATGTTGGACATGATGCCCAAGGGCGTGAGAACGATAAAACTGGCGTAACGCATGGAAGCGGCGGCATTTTCGATAAAAGAAGCGAAAAAGAGGTCAGTATAAACGTTAATATGCAACATTCCCGAAGATAAGGTCGCCGGAATCATCACCCGCAACACCTCCGACACCCCCGGTATCCGCCAATCCCAACGAAATGTTAATTTTCCTAAACCTGCCTTGACTTGTGCGCCCACTTGTGCTAACCATTGCCAGAGCGCCCCAACGAGAGTACCGCCAGCGAGGACAAAACCCCCCAGTTGCACATATTGCGGCTCATCAATGCGATCGCCAACGAACCAAGCCAGCAAACCCACCCCGATAATCACCGCCACACTGGAAAAAAGCGGACTGAGACTCGGTAGCCAGTATTGATCCGCCGCGTTGAGAGTACCGAAACCGATGCCGATTAAACCAGCTAAAACCGCCATGGGGGCCATAATTTGCAGTTGTTGAATGGCCATGCTGCGGGTGGCGGCATCTAAACCGGGGGCGAGAACATCGATAAAAATATTGGCAAAAACGATTAAAAAGACGGTGACAGCTAATAAAATCGCACTGACTAGGGTGGTAATAGTCTCGACAATCGGCGCGGACTCGGATTTATCTCTTTTGGCCAAAACACTGACCAAAGCGCTGTGAAAGGGGCCGTTAATGCCACCGAGGAGAATTAACAGAAAACCGGGGATAACGTAGGCAAAAGCGTAGGCGTTCACCACCGGCCCAACACCGTAGGCAGCGGCGATTACCTGTTCGCGGACTAAACCAAAAACCTTACTGATTAAGGTGGCAACGGCGACAATTCCAGCAATACCGGCTAAGGAACGGGTAGCTTTCTTACTAATGACGACACCTCGAAAGAAAACAACTGCATTGATCGATTC
>NZ_JBLZRT010000061.1:0-3270 GCF_048564745.1 Microcystis sp. | reverse complement strand
CGAAGGTTACATGATATCAGCCAGACTTGGAAACTATCTCATCAAATTAGTTCCCCCATAGAACCTCCTTGAGCCATCTTGCACACTTTTCTCTTTTTGTCAAATTTTATGTTAAGAAAGATGTGACTAATGGATAGCCTTATCAAGGGGGGATCAAGGGGGGATTAAAGGCAAAATCCATTTTTAATTTAATTATAACCAGCTACTTAGCATCATTGGATTTTACTAACATTGAGAATACTTAACCCAATGATCTTATCCCCTTGATAACGAATAATCACATCATTATCTGTTAATTCGCTATCATCCGCAGGTAAAGATGGTTGATGAAAATTAATATACAAAACATCTGCTTTTGCATCATAAGCTGTCCAAAAATCTTGCTGAGGCAGAGCGTGAATCATCTTGGCGAAGTTAAGATAGGATTGAATATTAATGCTAGTTATGGCCATATTTGTTTCCTCTTGGTTAATTCACGAAGACGACGGGTTAAATAAGCAGTAATAATAAATCCCCCCTCTGATAATTCCCGATAAACAACGATTAGATATTTTCCAGAAACTATTTGTTTAAATGCCAACAATTCCTGCTGGTTTCCTACTAGGATTTTCTCAGGATAGCGAATGGTTTCCAATATCTCCGCTTGATACGATACTAATTCACTATGTCCACTGATAATGTGTTTCCATCTCTCCTCTGTCAGACGAATTAAAACCCCATTCTGAGAAGTTGCATAAAGATTCATAGGTTCCGATTCAGTGTAAATAGACCTTTAAACCACACTTTCAACCCGATGAACCCTATTCCACCGTGACACTTTTGGCTAAATTGCGCGGCTGATCCACATCTAAACCGCGACGGGCCGCGATATGATAGGAGAGCAATTGTAGGGGAATTACTGTTAAAATTGGCGATAATAATTCCTCAACTTCCGGCACATACAATAAATCATTAAAGACTTTTGGTGCTTCCGTATCGCTGTCAGCAACTACTCCCAATAACCGCGCATCCCTTGCTTTTGCTTCCTGTGCATTGGAGAGAACCTTATCATAAACTACCCCCGGCATCGCAATCGCTACTACGGGAACTTTTGCATCTAAAAGCGCGATTGGTCCGTGTTTCATTTCTCCGGCTGGATAGCCTTCCGCATGAATATAACTGATTTCTTTGAGTTTTAAGGCCCCTTCTAAGGCAATGGGGAAATTAATCCCCCGTCCCAAGAAAATAAAGTCCTGGGTGTCATTAAATTCATGGGCCAATTCTTCGATCGCTTTTTCCTGTGTTTCTAAGACAGTTTCGATCGATCTTGGCAGCGATCGCATTCCATTAATAATTTCCTCGATTCTCTCTAAAGACAAAGTTTGACGACGATAGGATAAATCCAAAGCTAAGAGATAAAAACCCAATAATTGTGCCGTAAAACTCTTAGTTGCCGCCACCCCGATCTCGATCCCCGCTTGGGTATTAATAATCTGATCGACCATTTGTGCTAGGGTACTTTCGGGGCGATTAGTAATACCGATAATCCGGGCCTGATATTTTTTTTCTAATCCTAAACGACGCTGTTTTTCCGTTTCCAAAGCCGCTAAAGTGTCGGCTGTTTCCCCCGATTGCGTCACCCCGATAGTTAAAGTATTGGGCATCAGGGGGGTGGGTGCATAGCGAAATTCCGAGGCGTACTGTACTCTTGTGGGAATACCCGCCAACTGCTCAATCAAGTATTTACCCACTAAACTAGCGTGCCAACTGGTTCCACAGGCTAAAATCTGAATATGTTCTAAATTTTCGTAAATTTCCTCAGAAAAATTAAGATTTATCGGGTTGACATTATCCCCATTTTGTGCTGTCCAATGGGGATGCAGGTAGGTCCCTAAACAGTCGCGCACCACTCCTGGTTGTTCGTAGATTTCCTTGAGCATGAAGTGACGATAACCCTGTTTTTCTACGGTTGTCGGACTCCAATCGAGGACTCTGGGGCTTTTACGGACTCTTTTTCCCTCAAAATTATAAATTTCTACTCCCAAGGGTGTTAACCGAGCGATTTCGCCATTATCCAAGGACAGCACCGCCCGGGTATGGGGAACCAAAGCACTGACATCGGAGGCACAGAAAAACTCCCCTTGACCGAAACCGATGATTAAAGGGGCGTGTTGCCGCACGACAATCAATTCATCGGGATAATCGGGACTAATCACCGCTAGGGCAAAGGCCCCCTCTAAACGTTCAATTGCCCTTAAAACTGCCTTGAGGAAAGGACTCACCCCCAAGTATTCTTCATCGCTAGGTTTGGGTAGATAACTGGCGATTAGATGGGGAATAACTTCTGTGTCGGTTTCCGAGTCAAATATACAGCCTTTCCCCTTTAATTCTGTTCTTAATGCCTGAAAATTTTCGACAATGCCATTCTGTACCACTGCCACCCGTTGACTATTATCGGTGTGGGGATGGGCATTACTTTCTATGGGTTTGCCGTGGGTTGCCCAACGGGTGTGACCGATGCCAATTTGGGAGGGATTAACTTCCTGTTCTAATTTTTCCCGCAGATTGTAGAGTTTTCCCTGGGCGCGGACTCGATGTAATTCACCTTCGAGAATTGTGGCAATCCCTGCCGAATCATAACCCCGATATTCTAAACGTTCCAAACCAGCTAGGAGAATATCGATCGCTGTTTGGGTTCCGATATAGCCAACAATTCCGCACATTCTTTCGCTGACCCCATTTAGGCTAAGTCCGATCTATTCTATCGCAAGCGTGACACTTGTTTGCTTAGAGGCTCAAGACGCAGGGGTAAGGGCAAAGTTTCCCCTATAGGAGATTAGGGTGTGGGGTGTGGGGTGTAGGGTGTGGGGTGTGGGGTGTAGGCTTCGGCCGTGAGCTCAGCCGAACGGGTGTGGGGTGTGGGGTGTGGGGTGTGGGGTGTGGGGTGTGGGAAGAACAAATATATTATAGATCACTCAGCAGCACACTTTGTTCTTTTTGTCAAAAAAACTTTCTCTTTGCAACAAAACTACACAATTAATTGATCAACGGGTTGGGTTTTAAAAGGCTCTTTAACCTCCATTTATTGCTGTTCCCAAATAGCTGAGTGTAGATTTAGCAAGGGTTTTCAGGATCACCAGACAGCTAAAAACCCTGACAGGGGGACAAGCAAGCTGAAAAGCTTATGTAGCATGGAATACAGATACAGACTCCAAAAAAAGATAAGTCATATTTACCATATATGACCTAAATAACGAAAATGATAAGTGAACTATACCAGAAAGTGTTAGA
>NZ_JBLZRT010000060.1:0-6252 GCF_048564745.1 Microcystis sp. | reverse complement strand
TGAAGTTAGATTCTTACGCGTTACTCACCCGTCCGCCACTGGAATCCGAAGATTCCCGTTCGACTTGCATGTGTTAGGCACGCCGCCAGCGTTCATCCTGAGCCAGGATCAAACTCTCCATGATGAATCGTTTGATTCTTTTGACTTTTTTTTGTCTCCCCCTTGCGGGTTTGACTTTTTTGTTATAGAATTGCTTCTAAACGAGGCTGTTTTACTTGGCTTTCAAACTATTGTTTTGTCTAGGTTCGAGCGTCGTTTGTTTCGCTTCGCTTTCGCTTTGCTTCAACCGCGCATTTACCAATGTATCTAACTTCCCCTAGTTTGTCAACCCCTTTTGGCAAAATTTTTTGATCTTTTTTCTATCCCTTGCTACGTAAGCTTTTCAGCTTTTAGGGGTTTTTTGGTAGTCCTTTGCTCAGAACTGTCGGTGCGGCTACTTTAGTTTACTTGTACTGAATATTCCCTCTATTTAATTTTTTATTCGGTACCTCTCGATCGCTGGGTCGATTTTGGGGTATGGTTCCTTGAGAATGTATTTTCTGAAAGGAAAGCCCTCATGTCTCGTCGCGCTGCTTTACAATCCTATTTACTGGTGCGTTTACTCCTAGCTCCCTTGATGTTATGGACAATCGTGACGGTGGTTTTTCTGCTGATGCGTGTTGCTCCCGGTGATCCCACGGATGCGATTTTAGGCAACCGCGCTCCTGAAAGTGCCAAAAATGCCCTAAGAGAACAGTTAGGACTGAATAAGCCCCTATTTTTCCAGTATCTAGACTATATTTTCAATCTCATGCGTCTCAATTTAGGAGACTCTTTAACCAGTAAGGGGGTGACGGTATGGGAGATTATCGCTAAACATTTTCCAGCGACGGTGGAACTAACTTTTTATGGGATGCTGATTGCAGTGATAGTGGGAGTCGGATTGGGAATTATCACCGCTTCCCGTCCCAATACTCCCTTAGACGCGGGGGGACGTTTATTTGGACTGATAACCTATTCCTTGCCGATTTTTTGGGTAGGAATGCTCTTACAGCTAATTTTTGCGGTACAGTTGCGCTGGTTTCCTTTGGGGACTCGTTTTCCTTTGAGTGAAACTCCACCCCAGACAATTACGGGTTTATACACCCTTGATAGTCTGATGACTCTGCAACTAGATAAGTTGCCCACAGCTTTGTATTATCTGGCCTTACCTAGTTTTACTCTCGGCATTCTTTTGAGTGGGATTTTTGAGCGGATGGTGCGAGTTAATCTGAAACAAACTTTGCAAGCGGACTATGTAGATGCGGCAAAAGCAAGAGGAATACCAGAAAAAACGATTATGATCGGCCATGCGCTGAAAAATGCTCTAATTCCCGTAATTACTGTCTTAGGATTAACTTTTGCGGCTCTTTTAGGTGGTGCAGTCTTGACGGAAGTTACTTTTTCTTGGCCGGGTTTGGGAAATCAGTTATATCGGGCGATTTCTCTGCGCGATTACCCAACAGTGCAGGGATTAATGGCCTTTTTTGCGACAATAGTGGTTTTTGCCAGTATTTTGATCGATCTAATCAATGCTTATGTTGATCCTCGCATCCGTTATTAATCAGGGAGAGGGAATTATAAATTATGAAGTGGGGGAGAAGAGAAAGAGGAGAGGGAGTTTTAGCATTTGTACTAATATTAATTTCTAATAGTCGTAACTAACATCTGAAAGCGCGATTCCGCTCTAAGATAGGAATTGCCCTTTGGCATAATCAAATAATATTGAATCCGTTCTTGATTTTATTTGATCGCTGCACCGATGTGTTTTAAAATCTGCAAAACTCTATATAGTTCTTCTCTGGAAATAAAGGGAGCAAATATCCTAGACAGGGCATAATCATGGACATTAGCTCTCAATTTGACCAATAAAATATCATCTCCATTGGTGACGAGGGCAAAGCTAGGTTTTTCTGGCCAGGGATTAGCCATCAAATAGGCTAAGGTTTGCGGTAAGACAGTCCAAACCGATAGGGCGGTTTTTTTTGATTCTACAATTACCACCCAAAACTGATTTAACCAGACTAACACATCGATTCTACCCGATAGTATTTCTTCCCCATCATGGACAGTTAAGCTTACCGATTCCTCTGCGGGTACGCAAAAGGGCGGATCGTAAAAACCCGCAATCGCTAGTAGGGGAGAAACTAACAATAAAGTCACGGTTCCTTCTAATAACTGTCCCGTCGATCTTTGATATAAATACCTTTGTCTTACTTTATCTAAACTCTTTTTTTCATGGCTAGATAGGGACAGTAAATCACTTTGCTATTCGGGAAAAAACGCCCCATCTTCTGTTAAAGAGAGATTAAATCTTGTCTCGGCTAGGGCAATAGTTGTGATAGCTTCGATAATGGCACTCGACATAAAAATTAGCTCACCAATCTAGATAAAATTTCTCGATGAATTAAAGCTCGATCGATTAAAAAATGTTTACGATCGCTGGTTAATCCCTCTCCATTGGCATAAAAATTAATCCAAGTGTTACTAATATCATTAACTGCCTCTGGTAACTGATCTAATTCCCAACCCAGCATCGGTACTTCGGCAATTAATCGCGACACTTTCGGATCATAACTAAGGGCAAAACAACGACAATCTTCTGCCGCGGCCATAATCAAACTATGAAAGCGCATTCCGATCACCATTTCTACCCCACGAAATAAGCCTTTTAACTGTCTTGGATCCTCTAAACTAATGATTTGATGATTTTCCCTTAATTGACGGGCTACAGCTTCACAGAGGGGCAAATCCCGCGACTTTTGAAAAGGGACTAAGAGAATAAACGCCCCCGTACTGGTCTGCAAATCAATTAAAGCTTGGGTTAATTTATCTAATTTTGCCGGGGTTAATAGGGGATGGGGACGTAAATTGACGGCGATTCTTGGGGCGGGTAAATCCGATAATCCCTTGACTGATTGAGCGTCTAAAGCCCATACTGGATCGGGGGCAACAATGGGACTAATACCCCAATTGGCGACTAAATGAGCCGAAGTATCATCGCGCACAGTAACTAAACTACATTGTTGCAAAACTTTTTTGGTTAACCAACGGGTAAACGGTCTATTTAATGGACCAATTCCCTGGCCCCAAGCAATAGTTTTTAAGCCCAATAATTGAGCAAGAGCCATTAAACCACCGTAATAAATTGGACTGGCAAAACTGGTGACATCCTGCATTAAACTGCCGCCACCCCAGATAAATATATCGGCTTTTTTAAGAGTTTTAAAAACTTGCCACCAATCCCGACTAGGACAGGTTTCCACTCCATAACGTTGACTGGTTTCTCTGGGATTATTTGACAAAACAATAGGTTTAATTGCTGAGGGTAACATCTGCAATAGAGACACTAATAATGCCTCATCTCCTCCGTTTCCTCTCCCATAATATCCACAAATTACTGCACGCATATATATATCAGTTATCAGTTATCAGTTATCAGTTATCAGCCAGAAAAAGGCAAGATTCAAAAGGCAAAAGTATGGTAAATTTGTCCCCTGTCTCCTTTGTCCGCTTTGTTACTTTTTCCTTTAAAAATGTCCCTTAGTTTCTTAAGTTATGCCGTCAGCTACAAGTTAGCAGTGACCAGTTTTATTAGATTGCAGTGATCAGTTTATCTATTTTCTTATTCCCACTCATAACTAATAGCTTAAACCTGATCACTGTTTACTGATAACTGATCACTGATTTAGTCGTCCATTTGCCAGGGTTCGGTGATGTTGTTTTCATCGAGGATATTTTTTGCTCTTAAAATCAAGACTAATTCCCCTAGTATTGTGACATCAGGGGAACTATCAAACCATTGTAAAAAGACAGAATTATCCCTCTCCACTAGATAATAATTGTTCCCATCCCATTCGGCAAAAACTCGATCGATCACTAATAACACTTCCTCGGATCTGGTGGCAATCGATCGAGGTAATTGATCGCTAGGCCATAAAATAGCTACAGGATCGATCGCTTTGAGAATTGCTTGCCAACCGGGGAGAGGCACAATCGTTTGTTTATCCCCCACCGTTACCAGTCGAAAAGGTTCCTCGACGCTCAGACTTTCTGTGCATTTTATATCAGTTACCGTCACCGGAAATCTTCCTACTAAAGGAATAATTCGGGCTAATTCGTCCTCATCCTGTAAACGATGGACGGGCAGCAACGGTGCGCTACGGGTGGGAGTAACGGTAAAATCTTGTAGTAAGGACTCGATCGCCTGTCTAGCCGAGTCAGAATGGGCAAATTTCAACCCTTTAGCGATTAATTTCGCTCTTTCGGCTAAATCTCGCTTTTGTTTGCCCCGTTTCCAACACTGGTAAGCGATCGCATCTCCAGGATGACGGGTAAATTCACTGGGAATCTGGGATAAACGGGAAAAATCCTGGATAGCCTTGGCGATATCGTGTGCTTCAGCCACTTCAATCCTTTTTTCTGCCGCTAATTTCGCTGCCCCCAATCTTTGTTCTTGGTTGAGAATCCGTAATTCGTATAGCACATCACTGCGCGGCCCGACGTAGTAACTTAATAAATCTTCATCTGCTCCTGCTTTGATTAAACTCTCAAAAACTTGGGCAGCGACAATAATTAAATTTTGTTGGGCATTTTGAAAACCGGTTTGTTCAAAAATTAACTGGGAATCGTAGCCAGCTTTTTGCAGTTTTTGACATTTTTGCCCCCAATTCACCCAATTTCCTTCCTTATGAAGCAGCGAGCGCATTAATTCGGTCGCTTCCGTTTCGCTGATTCGATCATCTGTACTGCGAGGCTGTTCTGTCATAGACAACTTGATCAAGCTACAATAACTAAAATTTATCTAATCCCTCAAAAATCTTCAATAGCAATTAAGGTTAACAGGATAGACTAGATAGTAACAGGATAGCTGACAATCACCCCCTTCGTACCTGTTAGGGCAAGTTTATCTTCAATGTCTAGATTAAGAGTTAATGGAAGCATTCCCCCCTCGTCCACAACTAACCCCGGTCAAAGGACGATGAAAACCAAGCGTCACCCCAAAGATAGCGCCTTGGGTTTAGTCTCTACCCTCAGCTTTCCGGCGATCGTCGGGACGGCGGATATGATGCTAAAATCGGCAGAAGTTACCCTTGTGGGTTACGAAAAAATTGGCGGTGGTCACTGTACTGCGATCGTGCGTGGTAATATTGCCGATGTGCGGTTAGCAGTGGAAGAAGGGGCAAAAACCGCCGCACAGTTCGGACAATTGGTATCTAAATCGGTTATTCCCCGACCGATGCCCAATTTAGAGGTAATTTTCCCAATTGGTAGCCGTTTAGCCGAAATTGCCCAAAGTCAACGGGGTTTCAGCAAACTGAGCAATATGTCGATCGGTCTCTTGGAAACCCGCGGTTTTCCCGCTATGGTGGGGGCAGCCGATGCCATGTTAAAATCGGCCGATGTGCAGTTAGCTTCCTACGAAACAATTGGGGATGGTTTGTGTACGGCCATTATCCGGGGTTCTGTCGCTAATGTGGCCGTGGCCATTGATGCGGGAATGCGGGAAGCGGAGAAAATCGGTGAACTGCACGCGGTGATGATTATTCCCCGTTTATTGGAAGATTTAGAACATACTCTACCGGTGGCCAGCTACTGGTTAGAAACCCCCGAACCTTTACCGATGTTGTTACCCAATACTGTCCGGGAAAAACAACGGGAATTGGTCGCTTTACCGGAATTGGAAAAAACCAAAATACCAATTCGTCGCCAAGAAATGCAGGAAAAAGTGTTAGAAGAAGTGATTCCCGTGGAAGTTATCACCGATGAGGACAGTTATTAATTTTTATTTTCAGCTTTGCTCCTGTGCTGCTAAAAGTACAGGAGCAAAGGGTTGAATTAGGGTTTGCGGGAAAAAGTTTGTTGGTGGGTGTGGATTTCCAGGTAAAAAATCTTTACAGAAGCCCCCGACAATTAAACGAATCGAATAATTATAAATTTTTGTCAAGGGGTGCGGTCAGATCGAATAATCGTCGCTAGAATGAGCCTAGTTGTCAGAAATTTGGTTAAACAAGGTTTTTGGCAATATACTAATCTAGCTAACACGCTTTTGGGCGTGATGTAGGGAAACTTCTAGCGATCACGCCTAAATGAGGTGATATGCCAAAAGTTTCCGTATAATATATAGTTAGCTGACTTATTAAGTTTATGAAAGGAAAACACACATGACTGCTGAGCAGAATATATCAACTGGCAAAATTACGGCTTTGATTGGTGTAGTTTCTTCTGTAATCA
>NZ_JBLZRT010000059.1:0-20889 GCF_048564745.1 Microcystis sp. | reverse complement strand
TATCGAGAAACTCCCGGATAGAATAGGTTTCATTGGTCGCCACCACATAATCATCTGGTTCTTCCTGTTGTAACATTAACCACATCGCCCGCACATAGTCCTTAGCATAACCCCAATCCCTTTTAGAATCGAGATTTCCTAGATAGAGTTTTTTCTGTTGTCCGGCAATAATTCGGGCCAAGGCGCGGGTAATTTTGCGCGTGACAAAAGTTTCTCCGCGCCGGGGGGATTCATGGTTAAATAAAATGCCGTTACAGGCAAATAAGTCGTAGGATTCCCGATAGTTGATTGTTTGCCAGTGACCATAAACTTTCGCACAAGCGTAGGGACTGCGGGGATAAAATGGCGTGGTTTCTTTTTGGGGAACTTCCATGACTTTCCCGAACATTTCCGAGGAACCTGCTTGATAGAAACGCACTTCGATGCCGGTTCTTTTTTGATAATCCCGAATTGCTTCTAGTAATCTTAAGACCCCCACACCCACAGCATCAACGGTGTATTCTGGAGCATCAAAACTAACTCGCACGTGGGATTGGGCCCCTAAATTATATACTTCTACCGGTTGCACTTGTTCGAGGATACGCCGCAGGGTCGTCCCGTCGGTGAGGTCGCCATAGTGAAGAAATAATTTAGCATCCGGCTGGTGGGGGTCAATGTAGATATGATCAATGCGATCGGTGTTAAAAGTTGAAGTACGACGGATGATACCGTGGACTTCGTAACCTTTTTCTAATAATAATTCGCTCAGATAGGAACCATCTTGACCGGTGATGCCGGTAATGAGGGCGCGTTTAGCTTCAGTCATCAGTAATTTACCTAATCGGAAAGAATAAAGACCCTTTCAGGGTCTGACTGCTTATAGCACACTTTAGCCCCTCAGGACAAGTTTGGCCATAGTTATCGGCACAGTCACGGCAAAATCCCCTGAACGTGAATTTAGGTTTGGCAGTCCCCTTAACCCTCAATCCTTCCCCGTCTCTGGGGTTGCCCCAATCTTGTCCAGAAAACTCTTGCAACAAATAGCACAAATCTGTTATTATGGTTTGTCTGTGTCCCGATTAACCATACCAGTATTGAGAACAAGAAACGACTGTGGCTAATACAAAGTCTGCACTCAAACGAGTCCAAATCTCCGAAAGAAATCGTCTACGCAACAAAGCGTACAAGTCAGCCGTAAGAACCCTGATCAAAAAATGTCTTGTCGCTGTCTCGGCCTACGGAGCCAACCCCAGCCCAGAAGGGCTAGAAAGCGCCCAACAAGCTCTATCAGAAGCTTACAGTAAAATCGATAAAGCCGTCAAGCGCAACGTCTTGCACCGGAACAACGGTGCAAGAAAAAAAGCTGGTTTAGCCAAAGCTTTGCAAAAAGTTAGCCAAGCTTCCTAAGAAACGAGTAAGCTGTAATCAGGACAGACGCAACAAGCGATCGGGGGTCGATGCAATTAATAGATACGCACGTTCATCTGAACTTTGACGTTTTGCAAGCCGACTTGCCCGCTATCTCCGAACGTTGGCGAAGTGTGGGAGTCGTTCATCTGGTTCACTCCTGTGTCAGACCAGATGAATTTGCGACGATTAAAGCCATTGCTGATCAATTCGAGGAAATTTCCTTAGCCGTCGGTTTACATCCCCTAGATGCCCAAAAATGGCGAGATAATAGTGCCGATCAGATCGAATCCCTAGCCCGATCTGATCGGCGCGTTGTGGCGATCGGGGAAATGGGTTTAGACTTCTATAAAGCGGATAACCAAGAGCAGCAAAAACAAGTCTTTTGGACGCAATTAGAAATCGCCCATCGTCTCGATAAACCCGTGATTATCCATTGTCGAGATGCGGCCAAGGCAATGCGGGAGGAAATCAGCGCCTTTCGGCAACAAGTGGGCAAAATTGGCGGTGTGATGCACTGCTGGACTGGCAACCCCGAAGAAACTCAATGGTTTTTAGATTTGGGTTTTTACATCAGCTTTAGCGGCATTGTCACCTTCAAAAACAGTAAAACCGTGCAAGCTGCCGCCCAAATTGTCCCCAGCGATCGCCTACTGATCGAAACCGATTGCCCCTTTCTCTCCCCCAATCCCCACCGCGGTAAACCCTGTGAACCCTCTTTCGTCTTCCATGTGGCCGAAACCGTCGCCCGTCTGCGCGGCTATCCGGTCGAAACCCTAGCCGAACAAACCACCCAGAACGCCCGCAACTTATTTCAACTCCCCAGTTAAAAAACATAGTTTATTAGCACAGAGCAGGGGACGGGGAAATGGGGAAATGGGGAAATGGGGGAATTCAACTAAAACCCTAAAACCCCAACACCCTAAAACCCCAACACCCTAAAACCCCAACACCCAACCCCTAAAAACCCCGATCTCCGAGAGCAATTCCCGACCGTCGCTATCGTGTCATCAGCCCTTGTAACCCTATGAACAATCTTACCTTTAACCTCTTACCCGACCTCATCGAAATCCAACACTCCAGTTTTCGGTGGTTTTTGGAAGAAGGACTAATCGAGGAACTGAATAGCTTTTCCCCCATCAGCGACTATACAGGTAAATTAGAACTACATTTCCTCGGCCAGGACTACAGACTCAAAGAACCGAAATACAACGTCGATGAGGCCAAACGACGCGATAGCAGCTATTCCGTTCAGATGTACGTTCCCACCCGTTTAATCAACAAAGAAACGGGAGAAAACATCGAACAGGAAGTCTTTATCGGCGATTTACCCCTGATGACCGAACGGGGAACCTTTATCATTAACGGGGCCGAACGAGTCATCGTCAATCAGATCGTCCGTTCCCCCGGCGTTTACTACAAAGCCGAAATCGACAAAAACGGTCGCCGTACCTACTCCGCTTCCCTGATTCCCAACCGAGGAGCTTGGTTAAAATTTGAAACCGACAAAAACGGCTTAGTCTGGGTCAGAATCGACAAAACTCGCAAATTATCCGCCCAAGTTCTCCTGAAAGCGATCGGATTGAGCGATAACGAAATCTTTGACTCCCTACGCCATCCCGAATTTTACCAAAAAACCCTCGACAAAGAAGGCAATCCCAGCGAAGAAGAGTCCCTCCTCGACCTGTACCGCAAACTACGCCCCGGAGAACCTCCCACCGTCACCGGCGGACAACAACTGCTCGAATCGCGCTTTTTTGACAATAAACGCTACGATCTCGGTCGCGTTGGTCGTTATAAACTCAACAAAAAACTACGCCTCAACGTCCCTGATAACCAGCGCGTTCTCACCACCACCGACATCTTAGCGGCGATCGACTACCTAATTAACCTCGAATTTGACATCGGCAACACCGACGACATCGACCACCTCGGCAACCGTCGCGTCCGTTCCGTGGGTGAACTGCTACAAAACCAAGTGCGAGTAGGTTTAAACCGCTTAGAAAGAATCATTCGGGAACGGATGACCGTCAGCGAATCCCAAAACCTCACCCCCGCTTCCCTAGTCAACCCGAAACCCCTAGTAGCGGCGATTAAAGAATTCTTTGGTTCCTCGCAACTCTCCCAGTTCATGGATCAAACCAACCCCCTAGCGGAATTGACCCATAAACGCCGCATTTCCGCCCTTGGCCCCGGCGGTCTCACCCGGGAACGGGCCGGTTTTGCAGTGCGCGACATCCACCCCTCCCACCACGGTCGCATTTGTCCGGTGGAAACCCCAGAAGGTCCCAACGCCGGTTTAATCGGTTCCCTGGCCACCTACGCCCGCGTCAACGACTACGGTTTTATTGAAACCCCCTGTTATGTGGTGGAAAATGGCCGAGTCCGCTACGATCTCCCCGTTAAATACCTCACCGCTGACGAAGAAGACGATCTCCGGGTAGCACCGGGAGACGTGGCCACCGATGAAAATGGTTATATCCTCGGCGAAACTATCCCAGTGCGCTATCGGCAGGAATTCTCCACCACTTCCCCCGAACAAGTGGACTACGTTTGCGTTTCCCCCGTGCAAATTGTCTCGGTGGCCACTTCCCTGATTCCCTTCCTCGAACACGACGACGCTAACCGCGCCCTTATGGGGTCTAATATGCAACGACAAGCAGTTCCCCTGCTGCGTCCCGAACGTCCCCTTGTGGGAACGGGATTGGAAGCACAGGCTGCTCGCGACTCCGGCATGGTCATCGTCTCGCGTACCAATGGGGTCGTTTCCTACGTCGATGCTAACCGGATTCGCATCAAAGTGGCGGATGAAGACAAAGAGATTTTCGGCAAGAGCGAGATCGAGTACGAAATTCAAAAATATCAACGCTCTAACCAAGATACCTGCTTAAATCAGCGTCCTTTGGTCTATCAAGGGGAACAGGTTGTCCCCGGGCAGATCCTCGCCGATGGTTCCGCCACCGAAGGAGGAGAAATCGCCCTCGGCCAGAATATCCTCGTCGCCTATATGCCCTGGGAAGGCTATAACTACGAAGACGCGATTTTAATCAGTGAAAGACTGGTGGCTCAAGATGTCTATACCAGTATCCACATCGAAAAATACGAAATCGAAGCCCGTCAAACTAAACTCGGACCTGAGGAAATCACCAGGGAAATTCCTAACGTCGGTGAAGATGCCCTGCGAAACCTCGATGAACGCGGCATTATTCGCGTCGGTGCCTGGGTAGAAGCCAGCGATATCCTCGTCGGGAAAGTCACCCCGAAAGGCGAATCAGACCAACCTCCTGAAGAAAAACTACTGCGGGCAATTTTCGGCGAAAAGGCACGGGATGTACGCGATAACTCCCTGCGCGTCCCCAACGGCGAAAAAGGCCGGGTAGTAGATGTGCGGGTATTTACCCGCGAACAGGGGGATGAATTGCCCCCCGGAGCCAATATGGTGGTGCGGGTCTATGTTGCCCAAAAACGCAAAATCCAAGTGGGCGATAAAATGGCGGGTCGTCACGGCAATAAAGGGATTATTTCTCGGATTCTGCCCCTGGAAGATATGCCCTACCTCCCCGATGGTCGTCCCGTCGATATCGTTCTCAATCCCCTAGGGGTTCCCAGTCGCATGAACGTCGGTCAGGTGTTTGAATGTTTACTGGGTTGGGCCGGGGAAAATCTGGGCGTGCGCTTTAAGATTACTCCCTTTGACGAAATGTACGGGGAAGAAGCCAGCCGTTTAACCGTCCACGGATTGCTAGAAAATGCCTCGAAAAAACCCAATCGCGATTGGGTGTTCAAGGAGGAACACGCCGGCAAAGTCACCGTCTATGATGGTCGCACCGGCGAACCCTTTGACCGTCCCGTTACCGTCGGTATGGCCTATATGTTAAAACTGGTTCACCTAGTTGATGATAAGATTCACGCCCGTTCTACCGGTCCCTACTCCTTGGTTACTCAGCAACCCTTGGGCGGTAAAGCTCAACAGGGAGGCCAGCGCTTCGGAGAAATGGAAGTCTGGGCCCTGGAGGCCTACGGGGCGGCCTATACCTTGCAGGAATTGCTAACGGTGAAGTCCGATGATATGCAAGGACGGAACGAGGCTTTAAATGCGATCGTAAAAGGCAAGCCGATCCCCCGCCCAGGTACGCCAGAATCCTTTAAGGTTTTGATGCGAGAATTGCAATCCCTCGGCCTCGATATCGCCGTTCACAAGGTGGAAAATGCCCCCGATGGTACTTCCCGCGATGTGGAGGTGGATCTGATGGTCGATGTCGGCCGTCGCGCCCCCTCTCGCCCCACCTACGAATCCTTAACCACGGAAGACCTTGAGGAAGAAGAATCGGAAGTGTAATTTCAGTTATCAGTTATCAGTTATCAGTGAGAAGTCAGGAGTCAGTCCCGATGAAAAAATTTTCACCACCAGAGATGAAAGAGGTTTCTTTCCCCACACCCCACACCCGTTCGGCTGAGCTCACGGCCGAAGCCCACACCCTACACCCTCTTTCCAGTCAGGAGACAGGAGAGAATTTTCAAGGAAAAAGCCAAAAAAAAGGACAGTAAAGTAAAAATTTGCCTATTCCCCGTTCCCTATTCCCTGTTTCCTGTTCCCTTTTCTAACTGATAGCTGAATGCTGAATGCTGATAGCTAATAGCTGTTTACTTGTTACCCGGATCGAGATGTTTTATAACCAAACTGTTGACAAAGGAAAACTAAAAAAACTGATCGCTTGGGCCTATCAAAACTACGGTTCGGCGCGCTGTTCACAAATGGCCGATGAATTGAAAAACCTCGGTTTTCGTTTCGCTACCAAAGCAGGGGTTTCCATTAGTGTGGATGATTTAACCGTACCGCCGGCTAAACGACAAATGATCGAAAGTGCCGAACAGGAAATCCGGCAAACCGAACAGCGTTATGTGCGCGGGGAAATCACCGAAGTGGAACGCTTCCAAAAAGTAATTGACACTTGGAATAGTACATCTGAATCACTTAAGGATGAAGTAATTCGCAACTTCCAAGTTACCGATCCCCTCAACTCCGTCTATATGATGGCTTTCTCTGGAGCGCGGGGTAATATGAGCCAAGTGCGTCAGTTAGTGGGAATGCGGGGATTAATGGCTAATCCCCAGGGGGAAATTATCGACCTCCCGATTAAGACTAACTTCCGGGAAGGATTGACCGTTACCGAATACGTTATTTCCTCCTACGGGGCCCGCAAAGGTTTAGTTGATACAGCCCTACGGACGGCAGATTCCGGTTATCTGACCCGTCGTCTCGTCGATGTGTCCCAAGATGTCATCGTCCGCGAGGCCGATTGTGGCACCAATCGTTACATCGAATTAACCGCCATGACCGATGGCGATCGCGTGTTAATTCCCTTAAGCGATCGCCTATTAGGTCGTTCCCTGGCTGAAGATGTGGTGGTCAATGGAGAAGTGATCGCCACCCGCAACCAGATTATCGATGATGAAACGGCGGAAAAACTGGGCAAACTGGTGGATAAAATCAAAGTCCGCAGCCCCTTAACCTGTGAAGCAGCCCGCTCGGTTTGCCAAACCTGTTACGGTTGGAGTCTGGCCCACGGTCATCCGGTAG
The DNA here is from genome assembly GCF_048564745.1 of Microcystis sp. Taxonomy (NCBI): domain Bacteria; kingdom Bacillati; phylum Cyanobacteriota; class Cyanophyceae; order Chroococcales; family Microcystaceae; genus Microcystis; species Microcystis sp. Next base: position 13,922 of record NZ_JBLZRT010000059.1, on the reverse strand, counting down.
ATATGGGGGAAGCAGTGGGAATTATTGCCGCCCAATCGATCGGGGAACCGGGGACTCAGTTAACCATGCGTACCTTCCACACCGGGGGCGTATTTACCGGAGAAGTAGCCCGGCAAGTGCGAAGTCCCTTCGAGGGAACCGTGCGTTTTCTGCCGGGGTTAAGTATCCGTAACGTGCGAACTCGCCACGGGGATGAACGGGATCAGGTGGAGGCCCCAGGGGAAATTAAATTAACACCCAAGGATAAAACTAAAGAAACTGTCACCTACTCTTTGACTCCTGGTTCGCTGCTATTCGTCACCGATGGGGAAACAGTAAGCGAGGAACAGTTACTAGCGGAAATTACCTCCGATAAAGTCCAAAAATCCACGGAAAAAGCCACAAAAGACGTAACCAGTGACTTAGCTGGCGAGGTGCTATTCTCCCAATTAGTCCCAGAGGAAAAAACCGATCGCCAAGGCAACACCACCCGCATCGCCCAACGGGGGGGATTACTATGGATTCTTTCCGGAGAAGTGTATAACCTGCCAACCGGGGCCGAACCCGTGGTCAGTAACGGCGATCAAGTACAAGTGGGAGATGTTTTAGCGGAAACTAAGTTAGTATCCACTAACGGCGGTTTGGTGCGTTTAGCCCCCAATAGCCGGGAAATCGATATCGTCACCGCTTCCGTGTCTTTGGATCAGGCCGAAGTAAAAGTAGAAAGTAGTGCCGGTCGGGAACAGTTTATTATTCATACGGGAGATGGTCAAAGCTTCCTACTGAAAACCACTCCGGGGACAAAAGTACAGAATCATGCCATTGTCGCCGAGTTAATCGATGATCGCTATCAAACCCACACCGGCGGCATGATTAAATATGTCGATATTGAAGTCGCCAAAGGCAGCCGTAAACAGGGTTATGAAATCACCAAAGGCGGCACGATCCTCTGGATTCCCGAAGAAACCCACGAAGTCAATAAAGATATCTCCCTCTTACAGGTGGAAGATGGGCAGTATGTGGAAGCAGGGGAAGAAGTGGTTAAAGACATCTTCTGTAACTCTAGCGGTGTGGTGGAAGTCATCCAGAAAAATGACATCCTCCGGGAGATCATTGTCAAACCGGGGCTGTTATTTATGGATCTCGAACCGGAATCCTCCGGAATTGCCCAAGAACAGTTAATTTACCCCGGGACACAGTTAACCCCCGAAGTCACGATCGAGGAGTTACGGCAAGCGGAATGGGTGGAAACTAACGAGGGTTTGGGTTTACTACTGCGACCAGTACAGGAGTTCACCGTACAAGACCAATCCACTTCTCCCACCCAAGGTTCCGCTAACCAAGAAGGAGGACGACATATCGAACTGCGATCGGTACAGCGCATTTTCTTTAAAGACGGGGAAAGAGTTAAATCCGTCGAGGGTTGTCAACTGATCAGCACCCAATTAGTCCTAGAAATTTCTAGCGAAGAACCAGAATCGGTCTCCCATCTGACGGCAGATATCGAGTTAGAACCGATTGAGGACAGGGATTGTCAGCGTTTACAGTTAGTCATTCTTGAATCTCTGGTGCTGCGTCGGGATAGTGATAATGATCCTTTGGGGGGTAATATTCAGACCCGCGTTCTCGTCCAAGATGGCGATGAAATTCCACCGGGGGCAGTGGTGGCCAGAACCGAGATCCAGTGTAAGGAAGTTGGAGAAATTCGCGGGATTCGCAAGGGTAGCGAAGCGGTACGCCGTCTTTTAATTGTTAGTGACCGTGACGAGTTTACTCTCCCGCTCCCCTTCGACGTAGCTCAGGGCAAGGCTGTTGCTCCCACCGTCAAGGCCGGGGATCTGGTAATCGCCGAAACCGAGATCGGTGCCGGAGTTTTAGCCCCCAATTCCGGTCAAGTGCTGGCCGTTGACCAAACTGCCACTGGCTACGAAATCCGTCTGCGTAGCGCCCGACCCTACCGAGTATCGGCCGGGGCCATTCTGCACATCGATGAGGGGGATTTAGTCCAACGGGGCGATAATTTGGTGCTGTTGGTGTTTGAGCGCTCAAAAACCGGGGATATCATTCAAGGTTTACCGAGAATCGAAGAACTGCTCGAAGCGCGTAAACCGAAAGAGGCCTGTGTCTTAGCACGCAAACCGGGAGTTTGTCAAGTGGAGTACCAAGATTCTGAGATTGTCGATATTAAGGTGGTCGAGGATGACGGCACGATCAGTGAATATCCGCTTTTAGGCAGTCAAAACCCTCTGGTGAGCGATAATCAGCGTATTGATGTGGGTCAGGCGTTAACCGATGGTCAGGCTAATCCCCACGAGATTTTAGAGGTGTTCTTTAATTATTATGTGGATAGCCTGGGCAGTTACGAAGCGGCCCTGAAAGCCTTGGAAAAAACCCAGATGTTCCTCGTTGATCAGGTACAGTCGGTTTACCAATCCCAAGGGATCGATATTGCCGATAAACACATCGAAGTGATCGTGCGTCAGATGACCTCTAAGGTGCGGATCGATGACGGTGGCGACACCAGTATGTTGCCCGGGGAATTGTTGGAACTGCGACAGGTGGAGACGGTAAATGAAGCCATGTCGATCACTGGTGGGGCGGCGGCTAAATATACGCCCGTACTACTGGGGATCACCAAAGCTTCCCTGAATACCGATAGCTTTATCAGTGCCGCCTCCTTCCAAGAAACCACCCGCGTCCTCACCGAAGCAGCGATCGAAGGCAAGTCCGACTGGTTACGCGGTCTCAAGGAAAACGTGATTATCGGTCGTCTGATTCCGGCGGGTACTGGCTTCAATGCCCACGAAAACATGGCGGGGATCAGCGATTACACCCCCCCAGAGGAGGAATATAACTACAACAACAATCGTGGTTATTACGCTGCCCCCGGCGGTATCGGTTTCCCCCCTCGTCCCGGTTTCGGCGATAGTAGTGACGATAGCGATATGATTCTTGACGATCAGACCGCTCGCGCCTACGCTGAGGGTGATGTGGTCGATTTAGAGGATGATGAGATGGCTTTCCTATCTTCCCGCGGCAGCAGTCGCTTTAGTCGCCAACCCATCAGCGACAGCTGGTCAGAAGTCGATGAGGAAGGGGGAGAGGACGATTTCGAGGAGGATTACGAAGAAGAATAATCGTCTGTGGAGATATTACAAGGAGCAGTGGGAGACACGGGGAGGCAAGGGCAATTTTTCTAGAGAAAAACCCTTGTTATACCACAAAAATCTCCTGCTTCTCTCCCCAAACTCCCTAATTTTCTGGCTAACTCACCTCCGTTTGGCAATAAAAGAAGGCAGCCTTTTTTGTCAACCGGAAAGGAGACAAAGTTAAGATTTTAAGAATTTTTTCTCAAGTCGGGATGACAGGATTTGAACCTGCGGCATCCTGCTCCCAAAGCAGGCGCGCTACCAAGCTGCGCTACATCCCGAAATAAACTCCTTTTTTAGTATAGCCTAAGAGCCGCATTATTAATCGGGATACCAAAACATCCCTTTGATACCTTCGGGATCGAGAACAAAACCGAGACGACGATAGAAATCCACCACCTGCGGATCGGCGAAAAGAGTTATATTACTGATATCCTCACCCCGCAACTTCCTAATCATAAATTTCATTAATGCTTTACCAAAGCCTTTACTTTGATAGTGAGGATGAACAACCACATCCCAGACTGTAGCATTAAAAGCGTGATCGGAAGTGGCACGAGCAAAACCCACTAAACGACGGCGATTACCTCGCACTTCCCACATCGACACCACTAAAAAACTACATTCGATCGCCTTTTTAACTTTCCGTAAAGGACGACGGGCCCAACCCACCGAGTCACAAAGTTCTTCTAACTCATATAGATCTAGCTCTCGATCGGTACTAAAAAACACTCGCGTCTGTCCGAGGTCATTCTGGGCAACCTCTACCAAGTCTCCCGAATAGTCAGGTGGTGCAGTGACTTCCGAGCTATTAAACAATCTTTTCCAAAAAACCATGCCGGGGGGCTACTGCCTCAATATTATCCTTTTAGCCTAGTATATTTTATTTTCCCCTCTCTACGAACAATCGGGCAACCGGAGTCCGAATTTGATTGGTTGAGTACGGAGAGGGTGGGATTTGAACCCACGAACCATTGCTGGTTACTCGATTTCAAGTCGAGCGCGATCAACCACTCTGCCACCTCTCCAAGGCAGCCATACCTAATATCTTATCATTAGAACTCTTGCATAAATCAAAAAATTTTCCGCAAATGCAGGTAAAAGGGTTGCATATTATAGAATATAGGGTTAAGGGTTAAAATTTCCCCTTTCCCCCTTCCCCAATTTCTGCAAGAAGTCTATTCTAGTCAATTAGAGGCACAATTAGGGTTGGCTGAAACAGTCTTTCCTGGCGGCAGGGTGTGGGGGTTTACCGATTTTCAGGGAAAAAGTACCTGAATTTCCCCCCCCCTGATCACTCCTAGGCCTGGCACTTTTGGAGCTCAAAAAAGTCTAAAAGTCTTAGCCAACAAGGTTTTTAGATTTATTCAGCCAGCCCTAATTAGGGGTTTCTGAGCAGCATTTTGGGCAGGCCGATCGGCCGAACCAATTCCCCTCACCATCCCCGCCAAGATGACCGACTTATTTGTTTAATTTCTGTAATTTTCGGCTTTCACGGGGGAAAACTCAAATTAGAATAGGGGGGAGTTCCTTGAAATTGCTGTTTTGACGTATAATCACCTCAATAAAATTTAGAAGCTCCTAGAGTTGATAGTTTTAAACATTTCTGTGAGGAAAATGTATTTATTATGAGTTCAATTATTGAAATCGGCGACCAAAAAATTAGCGAGTCAGAGGTATTGCCTCTTTTGGCAAAATATGGTATGTTACCCCAGTTATTCCGGGAAGTAATTATCGAGCAAGCGATCGCCAATATCGGATGCAATCCCGAAGAAAGAAACGCCGCCTATTCCCGTTTCTATCAAAATAATCAAATTGCCAACGATGAACAAATGAAATCTTGGTTACAACAAAACGGGATGGATTCCGAACAACTAGAATATCTAATTCTTCGGGACATTAAATTGGAAAAATTTAAACAGGAGACTTGGGATAACAAAGTAGAATCCTACTTCTTGCAAGTTAAAAATCAATTGGATAAGGTGGTTTATTCGCTGATTCGGACAAAAAATCTTGGCATTGCCCAAGAACTATTTTTCCGGATACGGGATCGAGAAAATAGCTTCGCTGAACTAGCCAAAAAATATTCCCAAGGAGCAGAAGCGGAAACCGGAGGACTGCTTGGACCCGTGGAACTGAGCACTCCTCATCCCCAGATCGGGCAAATTCTCAAAGCAAGTAAACCGGGGCAAGTGTGGCCACCGACGCAAGTGGGAGAATGGGTCGTGATTGTGCGGCTGGAAAAATACTTATCCTGTGAACTCGATCCTCCCACCCGTCAACGCTTACGCAATGATTTATTCCAACAATGGTTAATGACTCAAATGCAAACAGTAAAATTTATCTCCGAATCAACCCTTCGACAAAGCTCAGGGCAAGCCCCAGTTAATAGCGAGCAGTTATCGGTTATATAGCATTCCTTGGAAAACTGGGTTTACCCGGTCTTTTCGCCTACTTATTTGCCAACTTAGTTAATTTTCGCCTAGCTAATGAGTTATACCACCTTAAATTTTACCGCCTTTCTGGAGACTGTACAGCCCTTTGATCGCCTGCCCGTCGAGGTTAGACGTTCCCTCGGTCAGAAATTACAACCCTTTCGCTATGAGATGGGCAATGCCATACTCAAGTGCGATCGCTTACCCTCCCACCTCGTCCTTCTCTACGAGGGAGAGGCCAGACTTTTGGGTTACGATGCTAGGGTTAACAATCCGCTGCCGGTTACTTTGGCTAAATTGCAGCCGGGGGATTTATTCGGGTGGATGAGTCTTCTGCGCGGTAGCCCCTGTGAAACGGTGATCGCTTCTTCGGAAGTCACTGTCTGTTTAACCTTAAAAGAAGAGGATTTTTGGTCTTTAATCAATAATTATCCCGAATTTAAGCAATATTTCTTTCAACAAACCTCGATCGCTGAAGTTTATGCGACCCTAGGCTCCTATCTCAATCAACAGGCCTGGGGTGGGGGAGACCTGAAAGAAATTGCACAGGCTCTTTTAAACAAAGCTTGTGTGTCCTACGACCAAATTAACGATGATTATCTCTGGTTAGTCAGCGAAAATAGCGATAATTATCCTATCGGCACAGTTATCACCCAAAATAATCCGACTAGCACGCGCTTATTAGGTCTTTCCTCCGACCAGTTAGACAAGTTCTTGACAGTTGAAACCGAAGCGGCTGCGGAAACAGAAACGGATGATATCTGGGAAACCCAAGTCATTAAGGGAAATAAACCCACCCAGGTATTAGATATCCCCCAAGGAAGAATAAGCGACATCACCAGCGATATCGACGTTGAAAAAACTGTCGAGAAAAACCGGAAATCCTATCCCTTTTTCAGGGGAAAAACGGAACTAGAGGCGGTGAGTGCCTGTTTTCAGATGCTCTGCAAATATTTTAATATCCCCTTTCGCAAGGACGTGATCCAACGCATTCTAGGGGATCAACTGCAAAGAACCGGCAGCCTTTCCCTACCTCTGTGTGGGGCTGTGGCTGAGTTAGTGGGACTCGATAGCCAATTAGTACCCCTAAATGCTTCTTCCTTGCCCAATATCAACCCTCCTGCCCTAATTCGCTGGCAAGACACCATCGTTATCCTCTACGAAATTAATCAACGGGAAACCACGATCGCTGTTCCCGAACGGGGGATAATTAAACGCAAAACCAGCGAATTTCTGGAATCTTGGGACGAAAAAGGGCAAGTAATTCTGCTCAAACCCACCAAACACACCCAGCAACAGCGTTTTGGTTTATCATGGTTTTGGCCCTCTGTCAAGAAACATAAACGAGTCTTAATAGAAGTTTTTATCGCTTCTTTCTTCGTGCAGTTATTTGCCCTGGCCAATCCCTTGATGATTCAGGTGATCATCGATAAAGTGATCGTGCAGAATAGCCCGGAAACCTTGAACACCCTCGGGGTTTTCCTCTTAGTCATTGCCGTTTTTGAGGGAATTTTAACCTTTTTGAGGACATCCCTTTTTGTCGATACCACTAACCGCATCGACATGACCCTCGGTTCAGAAATTATCGATCACTTGCTGCGTTTACCCCTGAAATACTTTGAACGGCGGCCAGTGGGGGAAATTTCGACAAGAATCAACGAATTAGAGAATATTCGGCAGTTTTTAACAGGTACAGCCCTAACGGTGGTGTTAGATGCCATTTTCTCGGTTATCTACATCGTGGTTATGTTGATCTATAGCCCGATTCTAACCGTTTGGGCCCTGGGAGTCGTGCCGATTTTAGTTCTCTGCACAGCTATTTTCGCACCGATCGTGCGGCGACAACTGCGAGCAAAAGCGGAACGAAACGCCGAAACCCAATCCTATCTAGTGGAGGTAATGACGGGAATCCAAACAGTGAAAGCACAGAATATCGAATTGCGTTCCCGTTGGCAGTGGCAAGAACGTTATGCTCGCTATGTGGCCGAAGGTTTTCAAACGGTAATGACCTCAACTTTGGCCGGTTCCTTTAGTCACTTCTTTAACCAATTATCGGGTTTATTAGTGCTATGGGTGGGAGCGGCCTTAGTTTTAGACGGAAAACTCACCCTTGGTCAATTAATCGCCTTCCGGATTATCTCTTCCTACGTTACCTCGCCGATTCTGCGTTTGACCCAACTCTGGCAAAACTTCCAAGAAACCGGCTTATCCCTGGAAAGATTGGCTGATATCGTCGATACTCCCCAAGAAGCGGAACTTGATCGCCAAAATATCCCCATGCCCTTAATTAAAGGCACTGTCACCTACGAAAACCTCGCTTTCCGCTTCAATCCCCACGGCGCCCTGCAACTATACAACATCAATTTAGAATTCCCCGCTGGCACTTTTGTCGCTTTGGTGGGAGAAAGTGGCGCTGGGAAAAGTACCATCACTAAACTATTGGCCCGTCTCTACGAACCAGAATCGGGACGGATTCTCATCGATGGCTATGATATCAACAAAGTGGAACTCTATTCCCTGCGTCGTCAAATCGGCATGGTTCCCCAAGAAACCCTATTATTTGACGGTACGGTACAGGAAAATATCGCCCTGACTAACCCCGATGCGACTGTGGAGGAAATTGTCTCGGCAGCAAAAACGGCGGCGGCCCACGAATTTATTATGACCCTGCCCAATGGCTATAATACCCGCGTCGGTGAACGGGGGGCATCCCTATCGGGGGGACAACGACAACGGGTTGCGATCGCTCGTTCCGTCCTGCAAAGACCGCAAATTCTCATTCTTGATGAGGCCACCAGCGCCCTCGACTATAATACCGAACGGCAAGTGTTTCTGAATCTCAAGGAAGTTTTCAAGGATCACACGGTCTTTTTTATTACCCATCGTTTAGCTTCGATTAAATCCGCCGATATTATTGTCATGATGGATAAAGGGACAGTAGCGGAGGAAGGCACCCACGAGGAGTTAATGGCGAAAAAAGGCCTTTACTATACCCTCTATAAACAACAGGATTCGCAAATCTAGTCAGTCGGGAGACAGGGATTAGGGGATAGGGGATAGGGAAATGGGGAAATGGGGAAATGGGGAAGTTTCAACTAATACCCCAAAACCCCAACACCCCACACCCGTTCGGCTGAGCTCACGGCCGAAGCCCACACCCTACACCCCACACCCTACACCCACGAAAAACTTTTTCAGCAAACCCTAAATATAGGAGAATCCCCATGAACGGTAATTCTAACAACGGTCAAAAGGGCAACGGCAACGCTAAAAGCGATGAACTGACCCAAGCGGGTAAAAACGTGGCTACTACCACGAAAAATAAAAGTATTACCCCTTCTTTACCCACTTTCAGCCCACCGGAACAATCGGTGATCCTGAAACAATCACCCATTTGGTCGCGGACAATTATCTGGACATTAATGAGTGTCACCACTGCCGCTTTAATTTGGTCAGCGCTCGCCAAAATCGAGCAGGTGGTCGGCGCTCAAGGACAACTTAAACCCCAGGGCAAAGTGCAAGAAGTACAAGCACCGGTGAATGGGGTAGTACAGGAAGTTAAAGTTAAAGACGGCGATCGAGTTAACAAAGGTGATGTACTGGTTTTAATGGATTCCAGTGCCTCGCAAGTGCAGTTAGAATCCTTGAGAAAAATTCGCACCAGTGCTGAGAAGGAAAATCAATTCTATCGTCTCTTAATGGCGCAGGATCTGACACCGGCAGCAGTGGAAAGTTCGATCGCTCAATTAAAATTACCGAGTGAAATCGCCGATTTAGCCCGTAATCGTGCCGCTTTGGTGACAGAAAATCAACTTTATCAAGCACAGGTTAGTGAAGGTGCTTCTAGCTCTGCTTTACAAGGGGATGAATTAGCTCGTTTAGGGGCTGCTCGACGGGAGGCCAATTCTCGACAAGCGGCCGCTAGATTGGAAATGGAACAACTAGAAAAACAATTGGCCCAAACTAGGGTACAGTTGGCCGATGCCCGCTCGCAATTAATCAATGATCGCTTCGTCTTAGAAGAAATTAAGACTCGTAATGCCAATTCGATGAAACAGGGCCAAGAAAGCTTGGATATCGAGCGTAATATTCTTAAGGATATTGAACCCTTGGGGGATGAAGGAGCGATCGCCCGTTATCAGATTAACAAGCAAAAACAGTCGGTCACTGACCGTCAAAATGAATTGCAGCAGCAAGAAGCTAACGGCAAAATCGATCGAGAAAAACAAGAGAAAGAAGTACAAACCCGCATCGCCGAAATTTCCCGTTTGGAACAGGAAGAAAAGCGTTATTTCCTGTTGATCTCCCAAGCGCGAGAAAAGCTGATTAATACCACAGTAATCACGGAAAAAGATGTGCGCGATAAAATGGCGGACAATCACAAACGGATCGCTGAAATCGATAGTCAAATCAGTCGCATTATCATTGATAACAACAAGCGCATTGCCGAACTAGACAGTCAAATTAGTCAAGCACAACAGACCATTAAATATCAAAAAATTACCGCCCCCATCGATGGTGTGGTCTTTGATCTCAAGGCCCGGCCCGGGTTTGTTCCCCAACCGAGTCAAGCGGAAGCATTATTAAAACTTGTTCCCGATGGCTGTCCCACCGAGGTGAAAGATGCCGCTAAAGGTTGTTTAGTGGCAGAGGTGGACGTGACTAACCAAGACATCGGTTTTGTGCGCGTGGGACAAAAAGCCGATATTCGCATTGATTCCTTTTCCTACAGTGAATACGGCGATATTAAGGGAGAAGTAATCTCGATCGGTTCCGATGCTTTACCTCCCGACGAAAATCACCGTTTTTATCGGTTCCCCGTCCGGGTACGCTTGAACAGTCAAGAGTTAGTTTTGAAAAATCAATCCACTCTACCGCTGCAATCGGGGATGTCCGTGAGTGTCAACATCAAAGTCAATGAAAATCGCACCGTTTTGGGACTATTTACCGATATGTTCAATAAACAGGTGGATACTCTCAAACAAGTCCGTTAAGCGAAAAAATTCGGGGGTACATCCTGCCAACGGCCTGAACCGATCGCGCTAATCGCTTCCGAGAGGTTAACTGCACCGGTATAAAGAGCGCGGCCCACGATTACTCCCGTTACTCCTAAAGGTTCCAAAGACAATAAACTCAGTAAGTCCGTCAGGGAACTAATGCCCCCAGAGGCGATCACGGGAATCTCGACAGATTCGGCTAATTCTCGCAAAGCGGCGAGATTAGGGCCAGAAAGCGTGCCATCTCGATGAATATCAGTGTAGATAATCGTGCTGGCTCCTCTTTTTGCCATATCTTGACCAAGAGCGATCGCCTCTACCTCGGAAGTTTCTAACCAACCCCGCGTGGCTACTTTGCCATCGCGAGCATCAATACCGACAATTATTTGCCCCGGAAAGCTTTGACAAAGTTCGCTGACTAATTCCGGCTTTTCTACGGCTACTGTCCCTAAAATCGCCTTTTCTACCCCGATTTTTAGGAGATTACTCACCGTTTCTAGATCCCGCAGTCCACCCCCCACCTGTACGGGAATGGCAATATCATTAAGAATTGTTTCAATAGTTGACAAATTAACCGATTTACCCTCTTTGGCTCCATCCAAATCAACTAAATGTAATCTGGTTGCCCCGTGATTGACCCATTCTCGCGCCACTATTGCGGGATTATCGTTAAAAACCTGCGATTGTTGGTAATCTCCCTGATAAAGTCGCACACATTTGCCATCGAGAATATCAATAGCGGGGATAACTTCCATGTTTTTCTCAATATCTAACTAAGGAGCGTTTTTCATTATATAGTACCAGCCGTCAGCCTTGAATCAGTTATCAGTGATCGGTGATCAGTTTTGAGTCTGACAGGGGAACAAACCCTCTCAAAGCATTGTCCGTAAAGGTTTTGAGGCTCTTCAGTTACAAACAGATACATCGCTTTCAGCCAAAAAGCTAACGAGAGAATCAGGGATTTGGGCGAACTTACTAGAAATCTTTATCAACAACTGGGGGTGAGCTGCATCGAACTTTTTCGCTCGAACACCCCAAAAAGCTTGTGCTGTAAGGACTTCAGCCAGCTTGTCCCCCTGTCAGGTTTTGAGTATTCAGTGAGCAGTATGTATTAAGTGTGCATCATCAAATGGCAGTAACAGTGCTGTATTTTCACTAATTACTGATCACTGATTACTGATTATCGATTCCTAGAGGAAAAAATTCTTCTAGAATGATAAGTAGATATACGAGAGGAATTATACTCATGTCTGCTGGGAAGTTTCAAACAGCCGCTTCATTATCCGATCGAGAGCTAGAAATACTCGATTTGGTGGCTAATGGTTTAACTAATCAAGAAATCTCGGAAAAGCTAGAGATTAGTAAGCGTACCGTTGATAATCATATTAGTAATATCTTGACAAAAACAAAAACCGATAATCGGGTGGAATTGGTGCGTTGGGCATTGCATTGGGGTAAAGTTTGTCTGGATGATATTAATTGTTGTATTCTTCCTTCCCCGGTGCCGACCGATGATCAAGTTTCCTAAACTTCTGGGACTTTTGCTTGCGGTTAATATCATCAGTCTGGGGGGATGTAGTGATGCGGGTTTTGTCACCCCTCCCCAACAGCTTTTAGGAAATACTTTAAATACCCCTTCCTCTGAAGATAATCCCCGTTTTAACTACGATGGTCGTTATCTGGTCTTTGCCTCCGATCGCAGGGGTCAACGAACGATTTATTTATTAGATCGAGTAGCTAATCGTTTAGTTCCTCTACCAGGGTTAAATCAAGCAAAAACCTATCAAGATCAACCAGATATTAGTGCCGATGGTCGCTATATTGTTTATGTGTCGGAACAGTCCGGTAAACCCGATATCTATATTTATGATCGACAAACTCTGCAAACAAAAAATATCACCGAAAATATTTTAGGAGAAGTGCGTCGTCCGACGATTAGTGGTAACGGTCGTTTTATTGCTTTTGAAAGTAATCGTTTCGGTCAATGGAATCTGGAAATATTCGATCGAGGTGGCGAAATTTCTCTTTCTTTACCCCCGATTAATTCTTCCCCGTCCCGATAGTATTGGGAGAGAAGGAAGAAGGGAGAAGGGGGTGAGGTGTGGGGAGCTCACAGGTGTAGGTATTTTACAAACCTGTGAAGACAAGACAAGGAGGACAAGTAGGGAAAGTGGACAAGGAAGTTTTTGCGCGCAAAGAGCAAAAGTGAGATGAGGAATTATTAACAGCAAGAGTAGATTTTGTCAGGGACTGTTGTGGAAATATAGTAATTCTTGGAGCTATGAGGTACAATAGAGAGCAAATAGACAAATAATAGAATTCGCCAGCTTCCTATGAGACCATATTCCGTAGATTTTCGCCAAAAAATTATCGATGTCTGGAAGAAAGAAAAAATTTCTATTCGAGGACTAACCCAGAGATTTGACGTGGCTAAAAGCTTTATTCAGAAGTTATTGAAGCAACATAAAGAAACAGGAGATATACGTCCTCGTCGGCAAGGGGGAAGTCCGCCAACCAAGTTAAATAGTGAACAACTGATAATTTTAATAGAAATCATCGAAGCTAACAATGATGCAACTCTCGAAGAATTATCGGACTTACTGTATGAAAAGACACGGGTGAAAGTCAGTAGAGCCACCCTGGGGCGGCTGACGCAAAAACTCAATTACAGTTTCAAAAAAAACACTACACGCGGCGGAAAAAGAAAGTGAAAGGGGACAGAAAAAAAGAGTAGAATACTGGTCTCAAGTGCGGAAAATTGAGGCATCAAAACTAATTTTTATCGATGAATCGGGGGTGAATTTAGCCCAATTAAGACTCTATGCTAGAGCCTTAATTGTCCAAAAAGATCGGGGAAGAAAACCACAAAAAAGAGGGAGAAATATTTCAATAGTTAGTGCTATAAGCTTAGAAAAAGTTGTCCGCATCAGTCAATATATACGGTGCAGTGGATGCGGTAACATTTGAAGGATTTATTCTGAAGGAAGTGCTGCCAAAAATTAAAGAAGGAGACTGTCTGCTCATGGATAACGCCAAGATTCATCTCGGAGAAATGGTCAGAGAAATAATCGAACAAGAAAAAGCTAGACTCATCTATTTACCTCCTTATTCTCCCGAATTCTCTCCTATTGAAAACTTTTGGTCAAAAGTCAAAGCGATGTTAAGAAAACTGAAGGCGAGAACTTACAAAGACTTAATAGAAGGGATTGAATTAGCTATGTTAGGGCTTGCTGAATAAATCTAAAAACCTTGTTGGATAAGGCTTTTAGACTTTTTTTCCCTCAAAAAGTGCCGACCATTGGAGGGATCGGGGGTAAAATTCAGGTACTTTTTCCCTGAAAATTAGGTAACTGACTACCTCA
>NZ_JBLZRT010000058.1:0-17265 GCF_048564745.1 Microcystis sp. | reverse complement strand
GGTAGGAAAGCATGGGGATGAAGGTATGATAGCGAGATATGTAAAAGAACAAGATAAAGAATACCTGCAGCTACACCAAAATCTACAATTGAGTCTATTTTGATTCTGATACCCCGTCCGCTTGCGGCGGGGTAGTTCATTAAAGCCAACGGTTCGAGACTACCTTCCCACCCCTCCTCAATTAGATGGCGAGATATTTCCACATCATCATCTAATCGACCTACTCCCACACCTGATCAATCTTCAATAGTATGGCGGGATATTCCTCCCGAATTATCTAATTCTAACCCACAAGAATTTACTTTACCTGAGTTTGAATTAGTTGAAGTATGGGAATCAAACGATTTTTTAGAAGATTCATCTAATGATCATTCTACGAATAACAATACTGCCTTTTTAGATACTGACTATAATTACACCATTCAAGAATTATTAAAATCAGTCATTGGGACAAAAGATCTCTTAACTCAAGAAGAATTTCGACCTAGGCAACAGGTTTATTTCTGTAGTAACTGTACTCTAGCTCATCGTCAAGATAGTTGGCAAGAAAGTGGAAATAGGTGTAATCAATGTGGAAGTAGTGAACACACTCGATTATATACTTTACCTGATAATAATTAATTTAATTTGACTTAAAAAAGGAACCCAAAAATGAAGGAAATTTACGGAATTGAACCTGATTTATGTATTCACAATCCAGCGTTAATCCTAGATTTCGGTAAAGATATTATTTTACCTCAATATTTCTATGATCAACTTAAACATCTTCAAGCGGGTAATTATTATCAAGCAACCGAATCAGCTAATCAAATTTTTCAATCTTTACAACCCATTGAAGAATTAGACAATATTCTTGCTTTTAAAACACCTCAAAACGGGTTCATTTACTTTCTAAATCAAGAAATTAGTGTAAACAACACTGAATTTAACGAAGATCAATTTGATCTTAGCAAACCCTTACATCGATATTTATTAAGTTTATTGAGTTTTTCCCGATTATTAGAAACTTCCACTACTTTTTTGATCAATTCATCTGCACTAATCTCAAAATGTACTCTGTTAAAATTTGGCTTAGTTAATGTTAGCGATTTTTCCCATTACAGTGAGTCATGGCTAAACGCAGACCTGCTTTTATCAATTGAATCTAAACTTACTGCGGTAACTCCCAGAAGAGAAATTACAGAAATTGAATGGACTGATGATCCGGAGATAATCGGTCAGTTTATTCCTAATATTTCTTGGCAAGATTTGTAAAGTGGCGTTGTCAGATCAGAATATGAAAGATTCAATGCAATCCTTGCTATCAAAGTAATTTGAGTTCCCATCTGATTCGGATCATCTTTCAATTTGACAACGCCCCGTTTTTGATCTTCTCTGTTTGGAGAAATTGCGATAAAATTAACGATCATAGCGATCAATAAAAAAATTTTATGGTTGTCACTGTTAATAATTCCCTGACAATAAGGGAATTTCTGCAATTACCAGAAACTAAACCCCCCAAGGAATTTATTGACGGTCAAATTATTCCTAAACCGATGCCCCAGGGTAAACATAGCACTATTCAAGGTGATTTAGTTCCAGCTATTAACGCTAGTCTAAAACCCCAACGAATTGCCCGTGCCTATCCTGAATTGCGTTGTACTTTTGGCAGTCGTTCTCTAGTTCCTGATGTTTCAGTTTTTCTCTGGGAAAATATTCCTCGCGATAGCGAGGGAAAAGTATTAAATACTTTTGCGATCGCTCCTGACTGGCTAATTGAAATTCTCTCTCCAGATCAAAATCAGACTAAAGTTGTTAAAAATATCCTTTATTGTCTAGATCACGGCACTCAAATGGGTTGGTTAATCGACCCTGAAGAAGAAATTATCTTTGTTTATTTTAGTGATCGAACTATCGCTATTTTTGAATCAGAAAATGCTCTTTTACCCGTCCCCGCTTTTGCGACGAATTTTCAAATCACCCTCGGTCAATTATTTGACTGGTTAAGAGGTTAACGGATTATCAGTTACCAGTTATCAGTTAAGTAGCTGGTTATAATTAAATTAAAAATGGATTTTAGGTTCGATCCCCCCTTAATCCCCCCTTAATAAGGGGGGCATCTGATAATTTTTAACGCATACCTACTTATCAGTTATCAGATATGAGTTATCAGATATGAGTTTTTAGTTTCCAGATTTGAGTTATCAGTTCACTGATTACTGTTCACTGATTACTGATTACTGTTCACTGTTTAGGTGACACTTTGAAATAATTGAGTCCAATCGAGATTAGGAGCATCTGAGGGAGCAACAATTTCGATAATTTTATTGTTAGCGGCGGGATAAAATAGGGATTCTACGCAAACCGAGGCCACTTTCGTGCGGGGAATACTGCCCTCAGAAAGGGTATCGGCGGATGACATTTTAATGGCATTAAGATTATCATCGTTTTTAAGGCCTCCGGGGCGCACAATCGTGTAGGTTAGTCCACTATTGATTAAATAGTCTTCCGCTTGTTTTTTCCAGAATAAAATTAACCAAAAGAGATTGAGGGGGTGGAAAAAGTTCGACACACAGAGGGAAGTAACGAGAACAAAATGTTCGATTCCTTTCTTTTTGGCGGCATCGATGAGATTTTTAGTTCCCAAGTAGTCCACTAACAAAGGTTCCGTGGGATTAAAGCTCGGTCTGGCTCCCGTGGCGCATAACAAAACGCTACAATCAGCGATTAGTGCCTCTAACTTATCGGCCTGTTGGACATCTCCGACGACGATTTCCACCCCTGCTGGCAAAATTTCCGCCGCTTTCTCGCGGTTTCTCACCAAAGCACGCACGGGAATCTGACGTTCGACTAATTGGGCAACGATTCGCCGTCCCGTTTCCCCTGTGGCTCCTGCTACAAATGCTTTCATCGCTTCTTAACCAAATAGTTTTTAACAATACGTTACACTAATCTCAATTCTACAAATTTCCCCGATCCTTTGGCGGTTAATCCCCAAATTTTTCTAACACTATCATTTGCCAGGTTTATAAGTCATGCAGTGTCCCCCCATTAACTCCCTAGCTCGCGAATCTGTAGAAGTCAAAGAAGACAATCAATTTCTCGGTTTTCAAACCCGTTTTGCCGGATGTATGGATATGTATAGCAATCAGGACACGGTTGCCGATTATCTGGGCGCTCACGAAGGTTGGTTTTGTCGTTGTGCCGAACCGATGAAAACTCTGCCCTTTGGTGACAATGGTTATCTTATCACCATCGGTAAATATGGCGCTTTTGGCTATGAACTGGAGCCGAAAATCGCCGTGGTTCTGGAGCTGCCGGTCAATGGAGTCTATCATACTCGCAGTGTTCCCATTCCCGATCAACCGTTTTTGGGCTATCTAGTGGATTATCAGGCAATTATGAAACTAGAGGAAATGCCGCTATCTTCTCCTAGTCGGGAAATTGAGGCAATTTTTCGGCAACAGGGACGGGAAATTCCGGCGGTTATCACCCAAGTCACCTGGGAACTGCGTATGGATGTTATGGTTAAGTTTCCCAAGTTTATTTATAAGATTCCCCGTCCCATTCTCCAAAAAACCGGTGATAAACTGTTGACACAAATTGTTCGCCAAGTTTCCCCCCGCTTAACCCACAAAGTTCAAGAGGATTTTCACTCTAGCTTCAATTTACCCCTACCCCCTGCCTCCAGTCGTCTTTTCTATCGTCTCGACTCCTGTGAGGGTGGGTTGCTTGCCTAGGGTTTGGGGAGTCTGTCAACAGTAATCAGTAGAGCTTGCTGATGGGAAACCAAGGAAAAATAAAGATTTGCTAACGGTGCTGGTCAGTCTAAGCTAGAATTATTAAGAAATGTTTACTCGTAAAAATAAACCTAAGACTACTTCAATATTTTATGTCTCTGCCTATCCGTAACGTTGCTATCATTGCTCACGTTGACCACGGGAAAACCACCCTCGTCGATGCACTCCTCAAACAGTCGGGAATCTTTCGAGAAGGGGAAGATGTACCCACCTGCGTCATGGATTCCAATGACCTCGAAAGAGAACGCGGTATCACCATTCTGGCCAAAAACACCGCCGTTCGTTACCAAGACACCCTGATTAACATCGTCGATACTCCCGGTCACGCCGACTTTGGTGGCGAAGTGGAACGGGTTTTAGGTATGGTGGACGGTTGTATCCTGATTGTCGATGCTAACGAGGGGCCGATGCCCCAAACCCGTTTTGTGCTGAAAAAAGCCCTAGAAAAGGGATTAAGACCGATTGTCGTGGTCAATAAAATCGATCGCCCTAACGTCGATCCTAACCTAGCCGTGGACAAAGTTTTCGATCTGTTTGTGGAACTGGGTGCCGATGACGACCAGTGTGATTTTACTACTCTGTTCGCTTCCGGGATGCAAGGATTCGCCAAAGAAAGCCTCGAAGATGAAGACAAAGATATGCAGCCCCTGTTTGAGGCGATTTTACACCATGTTCCACCACCGGCCGGGGACGTTAACAAACCCCTACAGCTGCAAGTAACCACCCTCGATTACTCGGAATACTTAGGACGCATCGTTATCGGCCGCATCCATAACGGCGTAATTAAAGCCGGTCAACAGGCTGCTTTAGTAAAGGATACGGGCGCGGTTGTCAAGGGGAAAATAACAAAACTTCTTGGTTTTGAGGGCCTCAAACGGGTGGAATTAAACGAAGCCAGCGCTGGTAATATCGTTGCTGTGGCTGGTTTTGCTGACGCTAACATCGGGGAAACCGTAACTTTAGCCGATGACCCGCAAGCTTTACCCCTAATTAAAGTCGATGAACCGACCCTACAAATGACCTTCTCGGTGAACGATTCTCCCTTCGCCGGTCAGGAAGGCACTTTTGTCACCTCGCGGCAAATTCGCGATCGTCTGATGCGAGAATTAGAAACTAACGTCGCCCTGCGGGTGGAAGAAAGTGATTCCGCCGAGAAATTCCTAGTTTCGGGACGGGGAGAACTGCATTTAGGTATTCTCATCGAAACCATGCGTCGGGAAGGCTACGAATTCCAAGTATCGCAGCCGCAGGTTATCTATCGGGAAATAAACGGTCAACCCTGCGAACCCTACGAATACCTCGTTTTAGATGTACCCGAAGAAGCGGTGGGTTCCAGTATCGAACGTCTCGGCCAACGGAAAGGGGAAATGCAGGATATGCAGACGGGCAGCAATGGCCGCACTCAATTGGAATTCGTGATTCCGGCCCGAGGTTTAATCGGTTTCCGGGGCGAATTTATCCGTCTCAGTCGCGGTGAGGGGATTATGAACCATAGTTTTCTCGAATATCGTCCTTTCTCCGGGGAATTAGCCACCCGTTACAATGGCGTGATTACTGCCTTTGAGGAAGGAGTCGCCACTTTCTACGCTCTCAAAAACGCCGAGGACCGGGGGGTATTCTTTATTACTCCTGGGACAAAAGTGTATAAAAACATGATTATCGGCGAAAGCAACCGGCCCCAAGACGTGGAGATCAATATCTGCAAAACTAAACAGTTAACTAACCATCGTTCCGCCACCGGGGATGAATTGGTTCAGTTACAATCCCCCGTGGATATGAGTCTCGAACGCGCCCTCGAATACATCGGACCGGATGAGTTGGTAGAAATTACCCCGAAATCGATCCGTCTGCGTAAATTACCGGTGAAAAAGTTAGCCAAACGTTAATCGGTTTTGACAAAATCTGGCGGCAATTTGGCCATGGCCATTGCCGCTAAAAGAGGCCGCAATGGCTCGAAGATGATCGGTAATTGGTTAAGATTGAGATCTAACAAAGAAATCCACTCAGATTTTCAACAAAACTGAGATGATAGAAAAAAGTGCCTTGAGTTTGAGGGTAAAGAATCTGCTGTGAGCTATTCTGCTACTTTGATGCGACATCCGATGTTTCCCGCCGCGTCGGACAGCAATCGTCTTCGTCTCTTTTCGGGATCCGCTAATGTATCTCTTGCCCAAGAGGTGGCCCGTTATCTGGGCATGGATGTGGGTCCGATGATTCGTAAACGTTTCGCCGATGGTGAATTGTACATCCAGATTCAGGAATCAATCCGGGGCTGCGATGTCTATTTAATTCAACCCTGTTGCAATCCCGTCAACGATCATTTGATGGAATTGTTAATCATGATCGATGCCTGTCGTCGTGCTTCTGCCCGACAAATTACCGCCGTAATTCCCTATTATGGTTATGCTCGCGCCGATCGCAAAACCGCCGGACGGGAATCGATCGCCGCTAAACTGGTGGCTAATCTGATCACGGAAGCGGGGGCAAGTCGCGTGTTGGCCATGGATTTGCATTCGTCCCAAATTCAAGGTTATTTCGATATTCCCTTCGATCACGTTTACGGTTCCCCGGTGGTGGTGGACTATCTTCTCAGTAAACAATTACCCGATATCGTCGTGGTTTCTCCCGATGTGGGTGGGGTGGCTAGGGCGCGGGCTTTTGCCAAAAAACTCAGTGATGCTCCCCTAGCAATTATTGATAAACGCCGGCAAACCCATAATGTGGCGGAAGTGATGAACTTGATCGGCGATGTTAAGGATAAAACGGCGGTTTTAGTCGATGATATGATCGATACGGCTGGTACGATCGCTCAAGGGGCGCAGTTACTGAAAGCCAAGGGGGCGCGACAGGTTTATGCTTGTGCCACCCATCCGGTTTTTTCTGGTCCTGCGATCGAGCGTTTATCCAGTGGCATAGTCGAGGAAGTGATCGTTACTAACACGATTCCCGTCCCCCAAGAACATTTTTTCCCGCAACTGAAAGTCTTGCCGGTTGCCCCGATTCTGGGTGAGGCCATATGGCGCATCCATGAGGACAATTCCGTGAGTAATATGTTCAAATAGATGGCCGAATCCCCCTAGTTTTAGGGGGAATTTTTATATTTATTTTCTTGACATTAATTCTGATTTATGGCAGCGTCGGGGTTGTCAAGTCCTCCCAGACGATTGAAGGGCCAAAAACGCACCACAGCGCGACCGATTAAGTTTTCCCGGGGAACGAAGCCCCAAGCGTGGGAATCATAACTATTATTGCGATTATCGCCCAAAACCAGATATTGATCGGGGGGAACTGTCACCGGTCCGTAAGTATAATTAGGTTCTTCGGCGATATACTTTTCCGCTAAAACTTTACCGTTGACGTAAACTAAACCGTTTTTGACTTGCACCTTATCCCCCGGCAGTCCAATCACCCGTTTAATAAAAGCATCCTGAAAATTTTGAGCTTTTAGAGCGGCTGTCGGACTAAAAACCACTATATCACCCCGTTCTGGCTTCTGAAAATGATAGCTAACTTTCTCGATAATTAGGCGATCGTTAATCTGGAGAGTCGGTTCCATGGAAGAAGAGGGAATATAACGGGCCTCAGCCACAAAAGTGCGGATGCCAAAGGCCAAAATTCCAGCCGTGACAATGGTTTTAACTGCTTCTAGCCAAGGGTTTTCTTGGGGGACGGGAGGGGGAGAAGGTTTTTCGGATTTATGGTTCAAGCTTTCAGCCATAGGATTTTAACTTTTGAGAAGGATTAAGCCAATACGCTCTTTAATTTTCTAGTTTAGTGATAGTAGCAGCGTAGATAATATTTTAAGACAATCTCCCTACATCTACTGGATCACTGTTAATTTGTCAAGGCCGCATTCTGCTGCTGGAAGGGGAATTTCCTCGGGGGGTAGAAAAAGGTAAGATTAGTCTATCAAAAAAGAGAGTTTTTCGCCGCCATTCCAGGAAAAGCGTTAGAATTCAACAATTAGACACCTATCTCCCTTAAAAGTCGCTTCTACATCACTACTTAGGTCTATGTTTGCACAAATTCCCGAACGCTCAATGCACTATCTGCGATGGGTTGTGACCATCGCTTGGTTAATTCTGATATTTTCTCTGTTTTTTGACCCGATTTCGGCAAAATTAACCGATACTAACAATCTTGCTAGTCCCCTGAGAGTTGATCCCGATCTGTGCATTAAAGTCCAGGGAGTTTGCCTACCCCAATCCTCCTATCAGTTAGGTGCGCCGATTTTTTGGGGAATAGTGGTTCCTAGTGGCATTTTTATCCTATTAGTATTCGGTCACGAACTCTGGCGGCGTATCTGTCCTTTATCCTTTCTTTCTCAAATACCGCGTGCTTTGGGTAAACAGCGTCAGAAAAAACAGACCGATAAATCGGGAAAAGTCCGCTCTGAAATCTATAAAGTGCCGAAAAACTCTTGGTTAGCTCGGAATTATCTCTATCTACAATTAAGTCTGTTATTTTTGGGTTTATGCGGACGGATTCTTTTTTATAATTCCGATCGCTTAGTCCTGGGTAGCTTTTTAATCTTTACTATTCTAGCGGCGATCTTTGTGGGTTATTGGTATGGGGGCAAATCTTGGTGTAACTATTTCTGTCCCATGAGTCCAGTTGAAAGGATTTATGGTGAACCGAGGGGTTTGCTAAATAGTACCGCTCACGAAGACAGTCGCAGTGGGATTACTCAATCTATGTGTCGTATTGTCCGAGAAGATGGTAGCGAACAAAGTGCCTGTGTTGCCTGTCAAAGTCCCTGTATCGATATCGATGCGGAAAGATCCTATTGGGATGGGATTAATAACAGCGATCGCCAATGGCTTTATTACGGTTATTTTGGCTTAGTTTTTGGCTATTTTATCTATTATTATCTCTATGCTGGCAATTGGGACTATTATTTCTCTGGAGCTTGGGCGCACGACGAAAATCAGCTAGAAGCCCTCTTTAAACCGGGTTTTTATCTTGCGGGTAATCAGATTCCGATTCCGAAACTGGTAGCTGTTCCCTTAACTTTGGCAATCTGCACTTTTTTGGGTTATTTTCTCGGTAAAAAAGTTGAAAATGCCTATAAAGTCTATAGAATTCGCCAAAAGTCACCCTTACCAACCGAAATTATCCGTCATCGAGTCTTTACTGTCGGAACTTTTCTGATTTTCAATTTCTTCTTTATTTTCGGTGGTCGTCCTTTTATTAATCTTTTGCCAAAATTTTGGCATTATTTCGCTAGTATTTTACTGGCGGTTTTGAGTAGTTTATGGTTATATCGCACCTGGACAAGGGATCCCAGTCGTTACCAACGGGAAGGACTAGCGGGAAGATTGCGTAAACAGTTGGGTAAACTGGGTCTCGATACAGCTAAATATCTCGATGGGCGATCGCTGTCAGCTTTGCACGCGGATGAGGTGTATGTATTGGCCAAGATACTGCCGGATTTCAGCCACCAGAAGCGTTTAAAAGCCTATAAAGCCGTGTTAAAAGAGGCTTTGGAGGAGGGATATACTGACTTCGGCCACAGCCTCGAAATCCTGCAACAAATGCGCCTAGAGTTGACGATTACCGAGGCAGAACATCAGGCAATTCTAACAGAGTTGGGTGTGGAATCGGCCGAACTTCTCGATCCGGAAAAGCAGTATAGTCGCGAGGATTGGTTACGTTTGCAGAGTTATCGCGATGCTTTGTTAGAAAGTCTCTTGGTGACTTGGAAAAAAGACCCCGATCGCAAGGTGGGGTCGGAATTGCTGGAAGTGTTAACCGGTAAGAGTTCCAGGGAGGCGATCGAGCATTTATTGACGGAATTGCCGGCCGCGGAAACGGGAACTGTCGAGTCTTTGCGTCGGGAGTACAGAGTTACCGGTCAGGAGGAAGAAACGATTCTCCACCGTCCAATTATGGCAAAATATCGCCCGCGCTTTTCAGGTCTTCGATCGTCTATCTTTTAGTAGTGACAGCGATCGTGATCAACAGGAAAGAATTTTATTGGAAAGATTCCAGCTATTCGATAGCGATGGCTCTGGACAAATTAGCCTTGAGGAGTTAAAAGCTTGTCTTCAGGCGATCGAACCGGGGGTGACAGACAAGGAAATCGAAGCTATGTTACAACAGGCCGATACAAGTCGCGATAATCAGATTAGTTTTCCGGAATTTCGCGATCTACTCCACCAATTCCATAAATAAACTGTCGGCAACTATTGCGTCGGTCATGAATTCCAAGACATTAGGATTCTGATAGCAAATTAAATTGTATTCAGTGCAAATAGAGAATCAAGTTAGCTGTCACCTTGATGGTGGGAGCTTTTTCTTTTTTTAGCCAATACAGTGCTTCTGTTCCCCCCTCAAAGGTTACGGTTAATTAGTTGGGCTGAAAGATTAAGTAGCTGGTTATAATTAAATTAAAAATGGATTTTAGGTTCGATCCCCCCTGCCCCCCTTGATAAGGGGGGTGCCGATCCCCCCTGCCCCCCTTAATAAGGGGGGTGCCGATAGGCGGGGGGATCCCCCTTAATAAGGGGAGCATCTGATAATTTTTAACGCCTACCTACTTACCTGTGATGATAACATGGGCTTTACTTGTCCCAGCCATTGCCAAGATTTGCCATTGTATATATTCAGGTTTAATGGGGCTAATTTTCTCTATTTTTAGATAGTCTTTGGGAGTAAAATAAGCGTGACTTTTACTGGCTGTCATGGTGTTTATTTTGCTTATTGTTAGTGTTCTAACGGACAATTAAGCCAAATAATTGAGTCTAAATCAGTCTTACTGCCTTCAGTAATTAGCTTTCGTATCAGTTCAATATAATTAAAATTACTCTCGAATAAAACAAAACGTCTATCTAAAGAAGCGGCCGCTAGTCCCACGGTTCCCGAACCAGCAAAGGGATCTAAAACCACATCACCTTTAAAAGAGTAATAATTAATCACTTTTTCTGCCAATTCTACGGGAAAAGCGGCGGGATGTTTTGAGTTAGTGACTGGGTTAATCTTCCAAACATTAGTGCGTTCATAACCATCGGCAATTTTTGAGACTTTTACTACTTCTTGATCGGGATGATTACGAATATGCCAATCGATGAGTAAATCCGTGTGTTTACGATAGACTAAAACGTATTCAGTCACCGGCACGGTTTTGTATTGGAGAGGGTTTCGATCGGCGGCAAATCTGCGCCCTCTACCAGTTGCCCACCCTGCTCCCTCTGGTTTTAGCCAAATAATATCATCAATAAAGTCGTAACCTTCTTCAATAAAAATTCGATGCAAATCAAAGGGAACAGCAATACGTTTAGAAGCTTGATTACGCGAAGCGCGACGCAACAGCACGGGAGAAATATTAATGACAAAAAAACGTCCTTCACTCAAAACTCGATGACATTTTCTGATCACCTGTCGCAGCTTCAATAGATAGCTTTCGTATTCTTCAAATTCCGAATATTCTGGGCGAGCATTAAAATAGGGTGGTGAGGTAAAGATTAAATCAACACTTTCTGCGGGCATTTCCTCCAAAAGTTCGCTACAATCACCAAATCCGATGGTATTTCTCAGAGAGGAAAGCTTATATTCTTTTTTAGTTTTCTTGGGGGTTTCTAATTTAGATTCATCCTGTTTTAACAGACGAGCGATAATAATTTCAGTCCGGGTTGTCCTATCGGCTAAAATTTCGGTGGTGTAGGCATCGATCACCACTTCCCCAACGGTTTTTTTCTGTTCATTACATAAAGGAACTCGCCAAATATGATATCTGTCATCCACTTCTGGTAAACCTAATTTAATCGCATTAACTAAATTTATTTCCCGCAACCAATTAAGGACAATTTCTTTAGCTTCTGCCACCGTGCGAAGCAGATAACCGCGCTTGTCCGATACCAGTTCTTTTTCCATGTCATTACTCTAGTTCTCTCTAGAATTCTAGCTGATTATTATCCAAAAAACTAGGAGAGTCTCAAGATAGAAATTGGCCACCCTTTAAAAATTCCACATTTCTAACACTTTTCCCGTAATTGTTTGATTTAACCAGAAAGTATTATGACTGAGGGAGTGAAGATTATTTGCCGTTACTTTCCAGCTTGCTTGGGGATGAAAAAGAATTGCTTCTGCGGGATTACCGGGGTTGAGAGATGCCGGTTTTTGTTGTAAACAATGACAGGGATTGAGACTCAGCGCTTGCCATAATTGTAAAGCTGATAATTGCCCGGTTATTACTAATTTTTCCCAGAGTAGCGGTAAAGCTAATTCTAACCCGATCGCGCCGGGGGGTGCTTCTGCAAAAGAGACGGTTTTTTCTTCGTAGGTATAGGGACGATGATCGATCGCGATTGCATCGATAATTCCCTCCTTAATTGCCGCAATTAACGCCTTGCGATCGCTTTCGTTGCCCAAGGGGGGAGCGAGGTGTAAACTGGGATGATAGCTGGCGATCGATCCTGTATTTAAGAGCAGATGCAACCACGTCACACTAGCGGTTATCGGCAATCCCCGCATTTTTGCCTCGCGAATTAATTCCACTCCTCGACGGGTAGAAATTCGCATTAGGTGAACAGGTGTATTAATTTCGCCGACGATTTCTAAAATTGTGGCTAAAGCAGTGGTTTCGGAAATAGCAGGATCTCCGGGTAAACCGAAGCGAATCGAGGTTTCTCCCTCACGCATGACTCCATTACCCTTTAATTGCTGATTTACCGGGGAAAGGGCGATATTTTTACCGAAGGGTTTTAGGTATTCCAATAAGTTCCGCAACAGTCCCAAATCTTCCAGACTGCGATTATCGGTAAAACCCACCGCTACAGGCATTAAATCGGCTAATTCGGTCATTTTTTGCCCTTGTCTTCCTAGGGTAAGACTTGCCCAAAAATGCAGACGGGCCGATTTTGAGTCAAAAAACCCTTGACTTTTTTGCTGTAATGTGCTAATGAGTGCGGGTTGATCGAGGGGAGGGAGAGTATTGGGGAGAATTGCCACCCGGGTGCAGCCTCCGGCCGTGGCCGCTTTGAGCAAAGATGCGAGGGTTTCTCTGTCCTCGTGGCCGGGTTCCCCAGAATGACTGTAGAGATCGACTAATCCGGGAGCAAAAATACAGTTTTGACCGGAAATATAGTTACTATTTTCTCTTGGGGGAAGCTGAGATTCGATCGCTTTAATTACCCCCTCCTCAATCCAGACATCGGCAATGCGATCGGTTTGTGTCAAGGGGTCAAGGACTCTAACCTGTTCTATAATTGTCGAGGATTGGCTATTCACGCAGACTATTTAAAACGTCATTTTTTCCTCTGGCAGTATATCACGTTAAGTAAAAAGTAAAAAGCAAAAAAGCTGAGTTCTCGGTTAGGTTAGGGGACGATAAGTTAGAATATTGATCAACTACGGTTAATCTTTATTTTAATTGGCCGATCCACCCTAAGCAGAATTGATAGCCGAATCATGCAGTCAGAACTTTTTACTTTTAATTATCTTGAAGGATTTAATCGGGGAACCCCGCGATTAGTTTCTTTTCGAGATTTAGTACCAGAAATCACCAGCACCAGTTATCTAACCCATGGCATCTATTATTATCCTGCCAAATTTATTCCCCAAGTGGTGAGATTTTGCCTTGATAATTACACTAAAAAGGATGATTGGATTATCGATCCTTTTGCTGGTTCAGGTACGGTGGGTTTAGAGGCTAAACTTTGTCAAAGAAATGCGGTTTTAACTGACCTGAATTATCTTTTAAACCATATTATACCGATTAAGATCACAGAACACCAAGAACCATTGAGTTACTCAGAGTTAGATAAAAAAATCTTAGAAGTTTTTGCCAGCAAGGATAAATTTATCCCTCAGTGGTCAAATTTAAACTATTGGTATCCAGAGGATATTTTAGTAGTTTTACAGAAACTTTGGGCAGGTCAAAAAAATCTAGAAACTGATTTGTATTCCCAGATTATTCAAGCGGTTTTAGTGAAAGTTAGTAAACAGTTTTCCTATGCAGAACATACCAAACCTAAATTATTTCAATCGAAATACAAAAAATCAGATATACAGGAACTATTACAAAGAGATTGGCAAGAGGAATTAAAACGAACGATTAAAGAGATGAGTTTTGAAACTTTAACCAGCGTTAATCAATATATTACCGTAACTTGGGGCAATTATAATCAGGTGCTTTTTTATGGGGGAGTAGATAGTGCCACTTTTGAGATCGATCAAAATCTAGAGTTAGATTGTTTAATTAGTTCACCCCCCTATCTGCAAGCACAAGAATATATCAGAACAGCAAAACTAGATTTATATTGGTTAGGATATACAGAAAAAGAAGTGCAAAAAATCTCTAAGCTAGAAATTCCCTACCGACAGGCTACCAGATTAATCGAAACCGAAACCTTAAATCAAGTGAGATCGAGTTTAGAGAAAGAGAATTTACATAAAATACTCGATTCCTATTTTTGTCACACTATCAATGCTTTAGAAAATGCCACCAGAAAATTAAAACAAGCTGGGAAAGCTTGCATTTTTGTCGGTAATCCAAAAGTGGATGGAGTGGAAGTAGAAACTTGGCGAATATTACAGGAATATTTTCAGGAAAATGGCTTTATTTTTAATACCGTCTTTGAGGATAGAATTAAAACCAGACAATTATTCAAATCTCGCAAGAATAAAAATCCTGATGGCATGAAATCCGAATATTTACTAATCTTAGAGAAAAGGTAGGTCTAGTTTATAGCGTTTCCCATTCACAAAAGGTACATTCTCGATCTTGAAAAGCTTAATCAGCAAAACTTTAAGTGTGCCGTACAGGTACGAGAACCCCTATATTATGTGTAAAAAACTATGTATCTAAGCACAATTAATTACACATCTAAGCCACTACTCCGTCAGACTTCTGTGGTGGTGAGCAAACAGAGAACTGAAAACTCAAATCCGATCCCTAATAGCTTTATCCCGTCTCCCGTCTCCTGTCTCGACTAGGAAATTAATTTTGCATGACTACTTATGTAAACAACAGGCTTCGATCGTTGAGATAGCGATCGCCCTTGAGGTTCGGCGATTGCAGCTTGGGTAAACATTTAGGGACTTGCGCTTTGATAATAGAGTTCTTGCATAATTAATTCTTGAGAGTTCAAAAATGACAAAAATAGACATAAAACTGCATAAAATGCCTAAATGGAGCATTTAATCGATTAATGCTTATTCTTAATTCTCCCGACGACCGGCTCCTAACCCCACCAACAAACTTTTTGCCGCAAACCCTAGCTTAACACCATAGTTCGGAAACCCGTACCGATCGAGCCGTTGTCAGGGGGCCTTCTATTTCGGTAAATTAGCACTCGGAAGGTAAGAGTGCTAATCTGGAAAAGACACTTACCCAAATACAAGAGAAACGGAGGATATTCCATGGCTGCAGTCAGCATCAACGTAACAACTGTTAAACCCCTAGGCGATCGAGTTTTCGTCAAAGTTAGTCCCAGCGAAGAAAAAACCGCCGGTGGTATTTTCCTTCCCGATGCCGCGCAAGAAAAACCCCAAATCGGGGAAGTTGTGGCCGTCGGCACTGGCAAACGCAACGATGACGGCAGCCGTACCCCTGTGGAAGTGGGTGTGGGGGACAAAGTTCTCTACTCCAAATATGCCGGAACCGATATCAAACTTGGTGGCGAAGAATACGTTCTCCTCTCCGAAAAAGACATTCTCGCCGTCGTTTCCTAATCATCTACCCTTGAAAACCCCTATTTTGCACGAATAACGATACATTATGGCTAAATCTATTATCTACAACGAAGATGCTCGTCGCGCCTTAGAAAAAGGCATGGATCTTCTGGCCGAAGCGGTAGCCGTCACCCTTGGCCCCAAAGGTCGTAACGTCGTCCTCGAAAAGAAATTTGGCGCACCCCAAATCGTCAATGATGGCATCACCATCGCTAAAGAAATCGAACTGGAAGACCATATCGAGAACACCGGTGTGGCTTTAATTCGCCAAGCCGCCTCAAAAACCAACGATGTAGCGGGTGATGGTACAACTACCGCCACCGTTCTCGCCCACGCTATCGTTAAAGAAGGTTTACGCAACGTCGCCGCCGGTGCTAACCCGATTTCTCTGAAAAAAGGTATCGATAAAGCTGCCGATTTCCTCGTCAGTCAAATCGCCAAACACGCGAAACCCGTAGAAGACTCCAAAGCGATCGCACAAGTGGGCGCTATCTCTGCCGGTAACGATGATGAAGTCGGTCAAATGATCGCCTCGGCCATGGATAAAGTCGGCAAAGAAGGCGTAATTTCCCTAGAAGAAGGGAAATCGATGACCACCGAACTAGAAATCACCGAAGGGATGCGTTTTGACAAAGGTTATATCTCTCCCTACTTTGTCACCGACACCGAACGCATGGAATGCGTTTTTGAGGATCCCGCTATTCTGATTACCGACAAAAAAATCGGTTTAGTACAGGATTTGGTTCCCATTCTCGAACAGGTGGCCCGTCAAGGTAAACCCCTAGTAATTATCGCCGAAGACATCGAAAAAGAAGCTTTGGCAACCCTAGTGGTTAACCGTCTGCGCGGTGTTCTTAACGTCACTGCGGTGAAAGCTCCTGGATTTGGCGATCGCAGAAAAGCGATGTTAGAAGATATCGCCGTCTTAACCGGTGGTCAAGTCATTAGCGAAGATGCGGGTTTAAAACTGGAAACCACTAAAATTGACAGCTTAGGTACGGCCCGTCGTATCACTATGAACAAAGATACCACCACCATCGTCGCCGAAGGCAACGACGTGGCAGTGAAAACCCGTTGTGAGCAAATTCGCCGTCAAATCGAGGAAACCGATTCTTCCTACGATAAAGAAAAACTGCAAGAACGTCTGGCTAAATTAGCCGGGGGTGTGGCAGTGATTAAAGTCGGTGCCGCTACGGAAACGGAAATGAAAGACCGCAAATTGCGCCTAGAAGACGCAATTAACGCCACTAAAGCAGCCGTAGAAGAAGGTATCGTCCCCGGTGGTGGTACTACTTTAGCTCACCTGGCTCCCCAATTGGAAACCTGGGCCAAAGAAACCCTCCAGCATGAAGAATTAACCGGTGCTTTAATCGTTTCTCGCGCCATTGCTGCCCCCTTAAAACGGATCGCTGAAAATGCCGGCCAAAACGGTGCAGTTATTGCCGAACGGGTGAAAGAAAAGCCCTTTAATGTCGGTTATAATGCCGCTACCGGTGAGTTCTCCGATATGTTTGAGGCGGGTATCGTTGACCCCGCTAAAGTGACTCGTTCTGCCCTACAAAATGCCGCTTCTATCGCCGGTATGGTTTTAACTACCGAGTGTATTGTGGTGGATAAACCGGAAAAAGAAAAATCCGCTCCTCCCGCCGGCGGTGGTGACTTCGACTATTAATAATTAGGGTTTGCTGAAAAAGTACGGGCGAAGCATTCGGGCAATAACCTATCGGTGAAACCGTAGATTTTTTATCCGAATGCTTCGCCCCTACAGGACGCGGGCCGATGAAGACGCAAGGTTTTGAAGCACGATTCTCTC
>NZ_JBLZRT010000057.1:0-2308 GCF_048564745.1 Microcystis sp. | reverse complement strand
AATCGGTATCTGGTTTACGGCAATGGGTGTTAGCACCATGGCGTTTAACCTCAACGGTTTCAACTTCAACCAGTCGATTCTCGATTCTCAAGGTCGTGTAATCGGTACTTGGGCCGATGTGCTGAACCGCGCTGGTATCGGTATGGAAGTAATGCACGAGCGTAATGCTCACAACTTCCCCTTAGACTTAGCTAGTGGTGAACAGGCTCCTGTAGCTCTGACTGCTCCTGCTATCAATGGTTAATTCCTAGTCTGAACGAAAAGGCACTCCCGCGAGGGGGTGCTTTTTTGTTGCTTGCCGGTTACTTTCAGGGAAGATGCCAGAATCTAGGGATAATGGGGGACAATCAGGCTAGGGGTTAGGCTTCGCTGGTGCGGCGAATACCTTCGTCGAGAATGAAGAACTGAGGGTTAAGAGAGGCCAACGGCTCTCGCAGTTTTTCGATTTCGGAAGCGGGAGCGTGAACTTCTAGGCGAATAATCTTGGCGATTTTGAGAACTTCGTCTAGCAGTTCCCCGACGTTTTGTAGGTGGGCAAGAACTGCGGAGGCATCGACGTAACCCTCGCGGCAATGAGCAATATTGCCGCTAAAGGAGAAAGCATAATGGATACAGCCCTCTTCGGTGCGGGTTCTCTCAATGAACTTGGGGCCTAGCTCCTTAAACGCAGCAATTTTTCCTTCTTTTACTTCAAAGTAGGGTACTAGAGTACAGCAAGTATCGATTTTGAACATTAGATTCTCCTTGTAGGTGGTGCGGAGGGATATCCTGCGCTTGTGGTGCAGAAAAAATTATCTCAGGGGTTGTCCAGAGCGTGCGCTCCTAGAGAATAATACCCTCGTGTGCAACTTTTTGACTGGAGAAGTTAAGAAAAAGCGATCGCTAACTCAAACAAGGTAGAATGAAAAGCTGAATATTATACTAAATACGTTGAGTATAGGCTACATATCAGTACAGGCAAAAGGCAAGAGGCAAAAGGGAAGAAAAATAGGGTTCTTCGTTACCTGGTATGGTTCAATCGGGTGGCATAAATCGACTAAATCCTTATCTGGCAAAAGACTTAATTGATTAGTTCGCTCTAGATCGAAAACAATTGACAAATATCGCAGCAATGTCTTTCTCTATAAGGGTTTCATCTCTTATAACCCCCGTCCATCGCATAACACAAACCGAAGAACCAAAAATAGCTGTACCTCACTAGCTTAGGAAACGCTATATAAGTAGGTAGGCGTTAAAAGTTGTCAGATACCCCCCCCTGCCTATCGGCACCCCCCTTATCAAGGGGGGCAGGGGGGATCGAACCTAAAATCCATTTTTAATTTAATTATAACCAGCTACTTAACAGTTATCTTAATGGTCAGGTGGGAGTCGATCATCGATGCCGAATTAGCTTATACTTCATCTTTATGAGAAACGCTCTCTAGGGATCTGTGTGGGGAAATGGCTGTTATACAGTCCAGTCAAGTTAAATTTGACAACTAGAGAGCGCTTTTCTACGGGCACAGAGAATTAGATAAGAAGAAATACTAATATTTTGTCGCCATCAGCTTTTAGCCACAATTCAATTGAGTATAAAATAATCTCAGAAAAAGCCTCCAGAAAATTTAAAATCAACCATGAAAACAATTATTTTGATTTCTAGTCTATCTTTAACAATGATAGTCGGTGCTTCCTGGGCAAAACCGAATATAGTTTTGGCTCAAACTTGTAATTACTTTGCCGGAACTGCTGTGACGGGAAAAAGCGTTAACATCGATTTATGTTCGATTGTTCCGGCTAGTTCGCGTAGTGTTGACTTTGTTTATTATTTAGGAAATCAACGACTGGTTAGCCAAGCTAATTGTGATAACGGAACTTGGACGACTTTTCCCGAAAGACAAATTCATCGTCCCCGCTCTCAAGCGACTCAAACAATGCTAGAGGTGGTGTGTAGTTACAGATTCGATAGTTCTCAATCCACATCAAGAATCGCTACAGCAATAGTGTTTTCGCCACCATCAAATGTGAGAACATCCCCCAATGGCAATATCATCTGTTCAGTCAGAGAACGTAGAACCATCAATATTTATGGTTCGGTTGGCTCTTGGTATTATACGAATGTCTGTGGGGAAATGGGTGTTATACACTCCAGTCAAATTAAATTTGACAACTAGAGATCGCTTTTCTACGGGAACACAGAAACGGGTAGAATCGATCAATGCAGTTGTTTTCTTTCGAGGTGTCGTCATTAGTAAGAAAGCTACCCGTTCCTTAGCCGGTATTGCTGGAATTGTCGCCGTTGCCACCTTAATCAGTAAGGTTTTTGGTT